>NZ_CP072597.1:5922500-5968034 GCF_018847975.1 Lysobacter sp. K5869
CAAGTCACCTGCGCACACTGTCAAAGATCCTAGGAACCGGCCTCAGCGCCTTGTTCCGTCCTCGTTGCCGAAGCACCCGAGGGAGCCGCACACTATACAGCAGTTTTCGTGAACGTCAACACCTGTCCGCGAATCTTTCTGCTGCCTCCCGTTCGTCCGAACCGACTTCGTTTCGAAGCGTCCGTCCAACCGGGCCGCGCATCTTACAGCATCGTTTCGTTTCGTCAACCACCCGTCGAAACCGCTTGCCGTACCGCGCTCCGATCAACCATCCAACCGCCGATCGGGCCGCGCATCTTACAGCATCGTTTCAGTTCGTCAACACTCACCGAAACCGCTGTTTTTTGCGCTCCCTGCAAGCGATCAACTGCTTGCCGGGCCGCGCATCTTACAGCCTGTTTTCGATTCGTCAACACTCTTCGAAAATCGCTGTTTTTGCGCGTTCCCACATGCGCTGAACTGCTTGCGGGCCGCGCATCGTACAGCATGTTTTCGATTCGTCAACACGTATCGAAACCGCCGCGTTCTGCGCGTCCCGCCGATCGATGTCGCTGGTCGGCGGGCCGCGCATTATGCAGATGCGACCCCGCTTCGGGAAGGGGGTCGGACGAAGAATTTTTCGGATCGTTTCGTCTTGACGCGGCGCGGGCGCTGGACGATGTTCGCCGCATCGCCCAGCGCCCAAGGAACCGGCCATGTCGAAGACGTCCGTTGTAGTCGTTGCTTGCTTGTTGGCCCTGGCCGGCTGCGCCGCGGGCCAGGGCGAAAGCTGGGTCGAAGTCGGCGGCCAGCGCTTCCAGGTGGAAGTGGCCAAAACCCAGGAGCAGCGCTCGCGCGGGTTGATGTTCCGCGACGAGATGGCCGCGGACCGCGGCATGGTGTTCGTGCACGACAGCGAAGACCTGCAGGCCTATTGGATGAAGAACACCAAGATCCCGCTGGACATCCTGTATTTCGATTCCAAGCGGCGGCTGGTGTCGCAGCAGCGCAACGTGCCGCCGTGTTCGGCCGGCGACCGCTGCCCGCCTTATCCCAGCGAGGCGCCGGCGAAGTACGTGCTGGAGCTCAACGCCGGCGAGGCGGAGCGGTTGAAGCTGGAGAACGGCGCCGAGATGAAGTTCGGGCCGGGGATCCAATAACGCAGCCGGCGGCGCGGATCGCGGCGCCGCCCGGGAGGCGTCCTCGCGGAATCCTCAGACTTCCATCATCTCGAAGTCGTCCTTGGTCACCCCGCAGTCGGGGCAGGTCCAGGTGTCGGGGACGTCCGCCCAGCGGGTGCCCGGCGCCAGCCCTTCGTCCGGCAGGCCTTGGGCCTCGTCGTAGATGAAGCCGCACACGACGCACATCCAGGTGCGGTAGGCGGTGGTCGCGGCGATCTCGGACATGGGCGGATAATGGGTTTCGAGCGGGACAGGCATTCTCCCACCCCGCCCCCTCCGACGGAAGCCGACCCGATGAAACCCTCCTGGCCGCGGCGCGGCCTGTACGCGATCACGCCCGACGAGGCCGACACCGCGCGGCTGCTGGCGCGCACGGCGACCGTGCTCGACGCCGGCGCGGCCTGGCTGCAGTACCGCAACAAGGACGCCGACGCCGCGCTGCGTCGGGAGCAAGCGCTGGCGCTGCTGCCGCTGTGCCGCGCCCGCGCGGTGCCGCTGATCGTCAACGACGACTGGCGTCTGGCCGCGCAAATCGGCGCCGACGGCGCGCATCTGGGCG
This sequence comes from Lysobacter sp. K5869, assembly GCF_018847975.1. Taxonomy (NCBI): domain Bacteria; kingdom Pseudomonadati; phylum Pseudomonadota; class Gammaproteobacteria; order Lysobacterales; family Lysobacteraceae; genus Lysobacter; species Lysobacter sp. K5869. The sequence goes on from NZ_CP072597.1 coordinate 5,924,220, forward strand.
AGGACGACGGCGAACTCGCAGCCGCGCGCGCGGCGCTGGGCGCCGAGGCGATCCTCGGCGCGTCGTGCTACGCCGACATCGCCCTGGCCCGCTCGGCCGCCGCGCAAGGCGCCAGTTATGTCGCCTTCGGCGCGTTTTTCCCTTCGCCGACCAAGCCCAACGCGCGCCGCGCCGCGCCGGAATTGCTCGCTCAGGCCGCCGAACTGGGCTTGCCGCGGGTGGCGATCGGCGGCATCACCCCGGACAATGCGCGCAACCTCGTGCGCGCCGGCGCGGATTTGCTGGCGGTGATCAGCGGCGTGTTCGACGCGCCCGATCCGGCCGCCGCCGCGCGCGCCTACCTTTCCTGCTTCGAAGACCGAACCGATGACTAACGCCCGCTCGCACGAACTGTTCACCCGCGCTTCGCAACTGCTGCCCGGCGGCGTCAATTCGCCGGTGCGCGCGTTCAAATCGGTCGGCGGCGAGCCGTTCTTCGCCCAGCGCGCGCAGGGCGCGTATCTGTTCGATGTCGACGGCAACCGCTACGTCGATTACGTCGGCTCGTGGGGCCCGATGATCGCCGGCCACGCCCACCCGCAGGTGCTCGCCGCGGTCGAGCGCACCATGCGCGACGGCCTGAGCTTCGGCGTGCCCAACGCGCTGGAAGTGGCGATGGCCGAGGAGATCGTCAAGATCGTGCCGAGCTGCGAGATGGTGCGCATGGTCAACTCGGGCACCGAGGCGACGTTGTCGGCGATCCGCGTCGCCCGCGGCGCCACCGGCCGCAGCCGCATCGTCAAGTTCGAGGGCTGCTATCACGGCCACGGCGACAGCTTCCTGGTCAAGGCCGGCAGCGGCGTGATGACCCTGGGCCTGCCGAATTCGCCGGGCGTGCCCTCGGCGCTGGCCGACCTCACCCTCACCCTGCCCTACAACGATTTCGACGCGGCGACCAAGCTGTTCGACGAAGTCGGCGGCGAAATCGCCGGCCTCATCATCGAGCCCATCGTCGGCAACGCCAACTGCATCCTGCCGCGCGAAGGCTATCTGCAGCACTTGCGCGAGTTGTGCACGAAGCACGGCGCGGTGCTGATCTTCGACGAGGTGATGACCGGTTTCCGGGTGGCGCTCGGCGGCGCGCAGGCGCGGTACGGGATCGAGCCGGACCTGAGCACGTTCGGCAAGATCATCGGCGGCGGCATGCCGGTGGGCGCGTACGGCGGGCGCCGCGAGTTGATGAGCCAGGTCGCGCCGGCCGGCCCGATCTATCAGGCCGGCACCCTCAGCGGCAATCCGGTGGCGATGGCGGCGGGCTTGGCGACGCTGGAACTGATCCAGGCGCCGGGCTTCCACGCCGATCTGGAGCGCCGCACCCACACGCTGTGCGACGGGCTCGAGGCCGCCGCGCGCGAGGCCGGCGTCGCCTTCCACACCACCCGCGCGCCGGGCATGTTCGGCCTGTATTTCCGCGAAGGGCCGGTGGAGACGTTCGAGGACGCCAAGGCCTCGGACACCGCGCGCTTCAACCGTTTCTTCCACGGCATGCTCGAGCGCGGCGTGTATTTGGCGCCGTCGGCGTTCGAGGCCGGGTTCGTGTCGAGCGCGCACGGCGAGGCGGAAATCGCGGCGACGATCGAGGCGGCGAAGGCGGCGTTCGCGGCGCTGTAAAACGCAGGCGCGTCGTTTGCTCGCAAACGAAAAAGGCCGGCGAATCGCCGGCCTTTTTCGTATCCGCGTCGGCCAAGTCGGCTCGCTCAGAACGTGAACGTCGCGCTCAAACCGATGTTGCGGCGCGCGCCGAACCAGCAGTCGCCGCGACCCATGCAGATGCTGAAATAGCGCTTGTCGGTCAGGTTGTTGACGTTGAGCGCCCAGCGCCACGCGCCGGTGTCGTAGGACACCATCGCATCGGCCAAGGTCACCGCTGGCGTGGTCGGCGCCGGCGGGCTGTCGAACGCGCTCATATATCGCAGGCCCAAACCGGCGGCGAAGCCGTCGCGGCCGCCGACGCTGAAGCGCTGCTTGCCCCACACCGCGGCCTGATGGCGCGGAGTGGCTTCGAGCTGCTTGTCGTTGTCGAGATAGTTGTAGTGCGCGGTGATGTCGAACGAGGAGGTCACCTTGCCGGTGACTTCCAGTTCCAGGCCGCTGACCTTGGTCTTGCCGGCCTGGATATTGACGTTCGGATTGCGCGGGTCGGCGACCAGACGATTTTCTTCGCGCAGCTCATAAGTCGCGGCGGTGAAGCTCAGATCGCGCCCGGCCGGCTCGAATTTGACGCCGGCTTCGATCTGCTCGCCCTTCTTCGGCCGGTAGCGCGCGCCGGTGAGGGCGTTGGTGCCGGCCAGCGGAGTGAAGGATTCGCTGTAACTCACGTACGGCGACCAGCCCGCCCAGTCGTGGAACATCACGCCCAGGCGCTTGGTGGTGGCGCTGGATTTCTCGTCGGCCGCGCCTTCCAGGCCGTTGGTCACGCGGTCGTGGCGCAGACCGGCGACCACGATCCAATGCTCGCCGAGCTTCATCTGGTCCTGCAGGTACAGCCCGACCTGACGCTGGCTGGTCTTGACCGGCGCGGGCAGCGGCGGCGGCGTGTACGCCACGTACACCGGATTGAAGATGTCGATCGGCGGCACGACGTCGAACATCTGCGCCTCGTCCTGCTTGAAGCGCACCGCGTCCAGACCCGCCACCAGTTGGTGATCGACCGCGCCGGTCTTGAACAGGCCTTCGACGTGCTGATCGATGTTCTGCATGCGCACGTTGGTCTTGGCGAACCAGCCTTCGCGCGGCAGCAAGCGCTGCTGCGGATCGACGAAAGGATCGGTGGGGTTCTGGTACGGGCTGCCGTAAACGCTGACGTAATCGACCTTGTTGCGCGCGGCACGGAACGACTGGCGCAGGATCCAGTTTTCGTTGAAGCGGTGCTCGAACAGCCAGCCCGCGGTGGTGCGGTCGGTGTCGTAGTGGTCGCCCGGGTTGCCGATGTAGCGGCTGGCCGGAATGCGCCCGTTCGGGTTCGGCGCCTGCAGGCCGCTCCAGCCGAAGAACTGCGAGGTCGAGCCGGTGCGGTCGCGCTGCCAGCGCAGTTGCAGGGTCAGCGAGGTGTTTTCGCTCGGCTTCCAGGTCAGCGAGGGCGCGAACAGGCGGCGGTTGTCGTCGACGTGATCGACCTGGGTTTCGCTGTCGCGATAGACGCCGACCAAGCGGTACAGCCAGGTGCCGTCGTCGGTCAGCGCGCCGGTGAAATCGGCGTTGGCCTGGCGGCGCTCGAAGCTGCCGAGTTGCACGCCGACTTCGCGCCGGGTCTGCGCTTGCGGGCGCTTGCTGACCAGGTTGACCACGCCGGCGGTGCTGCCTTGGCCGAACAGCATCGAGGCCGGGCCGCGCAGCACTTCGATGCGCTCGAGCATGTAGGGATCGGTGCGCGCGGAGCTGGTGTAGTAGTTGAACGAGCTGCGCAGGCCGTCGAGGTATTCGTCGGGCGAGCTGCCGCGGATCAAGGTCCAATCGCCGCGCGAATCCAGGCCGTAGGCCTCCGAGCGCACGCCGGCGGCGTAGTTGAGCGCGTCCTGCACGGTGGTCGCGCCCTGGTCGGTCATGCGCTCGCGGGTGATCACGGTGATCGCTTGCGGGGTTTCGCCGATCGGGGTTTCGGTCTTGGTCGCGGTGGCGGCGGTCGCGGCTTTGTAGCCCTCGCCGGCGCTTTGTACGACGACGTGGTCGAGCGTGGTGGCTTTGTCGCGCTCGGCATCGGCGGGGACGTCGGCAGCGCTCGCGGCGGCGGCGGGCAGGCTCAAGGGGAAGGCGATGGCCAAGGCCAGGGGCGCCAGGCGCGGGCGGCGGCGGGACATGAGGGGGCGGCTCCGGAGGGGTTGTAGCAAACGAGAATTATTATCGTTTGAATCGTGGGCGCGGGTAAAGACCCTGGATTTCCGGGGTTTCGTCGAGGGGCCGGAGCCGTTGTTGGGGCGATGCGAGCCGCGATGGCGGAACCGCGCTTACGGCGACCGGCCCCTCCCGCGGTCGCGGCTTGCGCCGCCCCTACAGGGGGCTGCGGGCTGGATGCGTCAGAGACGGGCGGCGATGCGCGCGGCGAGTTGGTCGAGCTTCGCGCGCGGGCTCGGCGCGGGAACGCCGTTGGGATAAACGCGCATCAACCCGTCGGCGACGCGGCGCGGTTGCACGTGCAGGTGCACGTGCGGGACCTCTTGCCCGCCGGCATCGCCGTTGGATTGCCACAGGTTGAGCCCGGGCGGTTCGAGTTCGGCGGCGAGCGCGCGCGCCACCCGCACCGCCAACGCCATCATCCGGCCGGCGGTGTCTTCGTCGAGGTCGAACAGGGTTTCGACGTGCCGGTTCGGCACGATCAGCACGTGGCCATCGACCGCTTGGCGCAGGTCGACGAAGGCCGAAAGATGTTCGTCGCGATGCACGAAGCTCGCCGGCGCGCGGCCGGCGAGCAGATCGCAGAAGACGCAGCGGATGTCGGCCGCGCCCATCCGGCTCAGCGCCCGAGGAACTGCAGCAGCGCCGCACGCAGGCGTTGCAGACCGTCGGCGACGTCGGCGTCGCCGATGTTCAGCGCCGGCACGAAGCGCAGCACATCGGGGCCGGCCTGCAACAGCAGCAGGCCGTGTTCGACGCAGCGGTCGAGGATCTCGCCGGCCTTGCCGGCGTGCTCGGCGCGCAGTTGCGCGCCGATCATCAGCCCGCGACCGCGCACTTCCGAGAACAGGCCGAACTCGGCATCGAGCGCGGCGACGCCGTCGCGGATCGCCTGCGCCTGACGGGCGACGTTGGCGAGCAATTCGGGCGAACGCAACTCGCGCAGCGCAGCGCCGGCGACCGCCGCGGCCAGCGGATTGCCGCCGAAGGTGGTGCCGTGGGCGCCGAACTGCATCGACTGCGCCGGCTTCGGGCCGACCAGCATCGCGCCGATCGGGAAACCGCTGCCGAGCGCCTTCGCGAGCGTCACCACGTCCGGCGTCACGCCGTAGGCATGACAGGCGAACAACTCGCCGGTGCGGCCCATGCCGCACTGGATTTCGTCGAGGATCAGCAGCGCGCCGTGCTTGTCGCACAGCTCGCGCAAGCCGCGCAGGAAGGCGTCGCTGGCCGGCGTCACCCCACCCTCGCCTTGCACCGGTTCGACCAGCACCGCGCACACCGCGCCGTCGGCCATCGCCGCCTCGGCCGCGGCCAGATCGTTGAAATCGCTGTAGCGGAAGCCCGGCGGCAGCGGCTCGAAGCCTTCGTGGTACTTGGGCTGCGCGGTCGCGGTGACCGCGGCCAGGGTGCGGCCGTGGAAGCTGCCGCGGAAGCTCAGGATGACCCGGCGCTCGGGCTCGCGGCCTTCGCCGGCGGCCCACTTGCGCGCCAGCTTGATCGCTGCCTCGTTGGCCTCGGCGCCGGAGTTGCACAGGAACACGCGCTCGGCGAAGCCGGAGGCCGACACCAGCTGTTCGGCCAACCGCAGCGGCGGCTCGCTGACGAACACGTTGCTGGTGTGCCACAGCTTGCCGGCCTGTTCGGTCAGCGCCGCGATCAGCGCCGGATGCGCGTGGCCGAGCGCGTTGACCGCGATGCCGGCGCCGAAATCGACGTATTCGCGGCCGTCCAGATCCCAGATCCGCGAGCCCTTGCCGTGGTCGAGCACGATCCGGCGCGGGCGGTAGACGGGCAGGTAGTAGCGCTCGGAAAGGGCGTACAGCGAGGCGGTGTCCATGGGCGGCGAGGCGTGGGCTGGGTGGGGAACGGCCATTGTCGCAGGTCGCTCGGGCGCGTGCAGAGGGCGGCCGCGGCATCACGCCGCGCTCCCCGTCGGCGGGCACAATGGCCGGCCTGCGAGGAGAGGACAGGCATGCGACTTCTGCTGGACCCGCAACTCAACCCGGCCGCCGAAACCGGCTGGCGGCGGCGTTGGTTCGACATCATCCACCGCCACGACACCCCGCCGTCGCGCAATTTCGATCTGCTGCTGATCGCGCTGATCCTCGCCAGCGTGCTGGTGATCATGTTCGACAGCGTGCCGCGCTTCCATGCGCGCTGGTCGTCGTGGCTGTACGTGGCGGAGTGGGTGTTCACCGCGCTGTTCACGCTCGAATACGGCCTGCGCCTGGCGGTGGTGCGGCGGCCGTGGCGCTACGCGCTGAGCAGTTGGGGCCTGATCGATCTGCTGTCGATCCTGCCGACGTATCTGTCGCTGTTGATACCGGGCAGCCAGAGCCTGCTGGTGGTGCGGGTGCTGCGCATGCTGCGGCTGTTCCGCATCCTCAAGCTCACTCAGTACGTCGAGGAAGGCGGCATGCTGGTCGGCGCGCTGTGGCGCAGCCGGCGCAAGATCTTCGTGTTCATCAGCGCGGTGCTGACCGTGGTGGTGATCTTCGGCGCGCTGATGTACGTGGTCGAGGGGCCGGAACACGGCTTCACCAGCATTCCCACCGGCATGTACTGGGCGATCGTGACCATGGCCACGGTCGGCTTCGGCGACATCGCGCCGGCCACGCCGCTGGGGCGCTTCGTCGCCTCGGTGCTGATCCTGATCGGCTACAGCGTGATCGCCGTGCCGACCGGCATCTACACCGCCGAACTCGCCAGCAGCCTGCGCGAGGCCAGCCACGAACGCGGCCATCTCGACCGCCGCGGCTGTCCGCAGTGCGGGCTCGAAGGCCACGACCCGGAAGCGCTGTTCTGCCGCAATTGCGGGCATCATCTGCCCACGCCCATGGGTTGACCGCACGCCGCGCGCGCGGCGCCCCGGGCCGACACCGTCCACGCCGAGGGGAAACGCTATGCGCCGTCGCCGTACCGCTGTGCCGCTGTCCGCTTCGCTGTTGTCCGCCGCGCTGTTCTGCGTCGCGCCCGCCTGGGCCGCGCCGCCGAAGATCGTCATCACCGAAACCGCCGCGTTCGACGCGGCTTCGGTCGCGCCTTACACCGGCGAGTACGCCGACGTTTACGCTTATCTCGACAAGCACGCCGCGCCGAACCTCGCGCAGTTGCAGCGTTGGGTACGCCAGCCCTCGATCAGCGCGCAGAACAAGGGCATCGCGCAGATGGCCGAGTTGCTGCGCGCGGATCTGCAGCAACTCGGCTTCCGCGACACCGCGCTGGTGCCGACCTCGGGCCACCCGGGCGTCTACGGTTATTACGACGCCGGCGCCGAGCACACGCTCGTGGTCTACATGATGTACGACGTGCAGCCGATCGAACCGACCGGCTGGAAGGTCGACGCGTTCGCCGGTTCGCTGGTGGACGAACCGGGCCTGGGCAAGGTGTTGATGGCGCGCGGCGCGACCAACCAAAAAGGTCCGCAGCGCGCGTTCCTCAACGCATTGGATGCGGTGATCAAAACCCGCGGCAAGCCGCCGGTCAATCTGATCGTGCTGGCCGAGGGCGAAGAAGAGCTCGGCTCGCCGCATTACCCGGAGGTGGTGGCGAAATACGCCGACACCTTGCGCAAGGCCGACGGTGTGTTCTTCCCGATGAACACCCAAGACCGCGACGGCGCCGCGTCGATGTTCCTCGGCGTCAAGGGCATCCTCTATATGGAGCTGGAGGCCAAGGGCAACGCCAGCAGCGGCGGCCCGCAGCGCGCGGAAGTGCACGGCTCGCTCGCGGCCAAGCTGGATTCGCCGAGCTGGCGGCTGGTGCAAGCGCTGGCGACGCTGACCGGCCCCGACGGCGAGATCGCCGTGCCGGGCTACCGCGATGCGATCCGCGCGCCCAATCGCGAAGAGCAGCAGCTGTTCAACGGCATCGTGCGCGAGCGCGAGTCGGACGCGGCGAAACAGCTGCAATCGCTGGGCGCGGCGCGCTGGAAGAACGGCCGCGACTATCGCGACGCGACCGCGGCGGAATTGTTCGACACCACGCTCAACATCGACGGTTTGGTCGCGGGCTACACCGGCGAAGGGGTCAAGACGATCCTGCCGCACCGCGCGGTGGCCAAGGTCGATTCGCGGCTGGTGCCCGATCAGACGCCGGATCAGGCCTTGGCGCTCATCCGCAAGCGGCTGGACGATCAGGGGTTCAAGGACATCGAGATCCGCAAGCTGTCGGGGTATCCGCCGGCGCAGACCTCGGCGCAGGCGCCGCTGACCCAGGCCGCGCTGAGCGTCTACCGCAAGTACGGCCAAACCCCGCCGGTGGCGCCGCGCATCGCCGGCAGCGCGCCGTATTACGTGTTCACCCAAACCTTGGGGTTGCCGATGATCTCCGGCGGGCTCGGCCACGGCAGCGGCGCGCATGCGCCGAACGAGTACATGGTGGTCGAGCCGGCGAAGGGGTCGAAGGTCGCGAGTCTGGCGCAGGTGGAGCGGTTCTATGTCGACCTGTTGTATTCGCTGTCGGATGCGTTGCAGCGGCCTAAGCCGTGAGGCGGCGGGGCGGTGCTTCCTGGAGGCGCCGTCTTGCTGTTTGGGATTGATCTTTGGTCGCGGCGACGGCGATAGGAAAGCGTCGCCGTGATCGGGTTGGCGCGGTCGCGGCTTGCGCCGCTCCTACAGGGGCTTCGGCGAGGTTCGTTTATTCCTGTAGGAGCGGCGCGAGCCGCGACCGCGGGGCGGCAGGTCGCGCCGCGACCGCGATACGAGAGACGATTCGCGCTTACAGGAACAGATCCGGCAGCAAGGGCTTGCCCGGCTCGACCGCGTACCGATCGAAATCGGTCACGCCGGCTTCGCCCAGCACCTCTTCGTCGATCAGGAAGCGGCCGTAGAACCCGGCGGCCGGGCGAATCAGCACTTCGCGCACGGCGTCGGCGACGATTTGCGGTTTGCGGCAGCGGTCCATCGGGATGCCGGGGATCATGTTGAGGGCATCGGTGGCGATGATGGTCTTCGGCCACAACGCGTTGACCGCTACCCCGGTGGGACCGAATTCGCCGGCCAAACCCAGCGTCACGAAGCTCATGCCCATCTTCGCCAACGTGTAGCCGGTGTGCGGCGCCCACCACTTCGGGTCCAGGCTCGGCGGCGGCGCCAAGGTCAGGATGTGCGGGTTGGCGGCCTGACGCAGATACGGCAAGCACGCCTGCGCGCACAGGAAGCTGCCGCGCGCGTTGACCTGCTGCATCAGGTCGAAGCGCTTCATCGGCGTGTCGAGCGCGCCGCGCAGCCAGATCGCGCTGGCGTTGTTGACCAGGATGTCGATGCCGCCGAACGCGTCGGCGGTGGCGGCGACCGCGGCGGCGACTTCGTCTTCCTCGCGGATGTCGCACTTCAGCGCCAGCGCGCGGCCGCCGGCGGCCTCGACTTCTTCGGCGACGCTGTGGATGGTGCCCGGCAGCTTGGGATTGGCCACCGACGATTTGGCGGCGATGGCGATGTTGGCGCCGTCGCGCGCGGCGCGCAGGGCGATCTCGCGGCCGATGCCGCGCGAGGCGCCGGTAATGAAGAGGGTCTTGCCTTGGAGAGTGGACATGGGCGGCCTGAGCTCGGAAGAGAAACGACTCGGAGAAATGCCGCGCGCTCGGCGCGCAGGCGTGGGCCTCATCCTAATACCAAGCCGGGCGCGGCGCCGTTATCCGGGCCGTATCGTGGCCGCGTTCTCGCGATCGGCCCCGCGCTTCAAACGATGATGCTTCAAACGAAGGCGTTTGAAACGCCATCGTTTGAAACGCGATCGTTTGAAGCACCGTGGCTCGGTGCACGGCCGCCCGCAGCGAAACCGTCGACGGCGCGATCGCTGGAGGCACCGATGCGCCGGACGCCGAGCGATCCGCGAAGCCGCGGCGATTACGGCTTCGGCCCCTGCCCCTCGTTGTCTTCCCAATGTAGGATGCGCCGGGTCACGAAGCGATAGACCGGCTTGCCGGTGACGAACCACAGCTCGCGCACCCACGAATGGCGCTTGAGCACGCGCCGCTCCACCGGGGTGAGGTACTGCGGGCAATAGGTGCGCTTGTGCTTGAGCAAGTGGCGCAGGTCCTCGCGCGCGAGCAGGCGCATCCACGGCGAGCGCGGGTCGCCGCGCACGGCCAGCTGGAAATCGATGATCGCCGGCGCGCCGTCGGTCAGCACCAGCCAGTTGGCTTCCTTGGCCAGGTCGTTGTGCGCCAGCCCGCGCCGGTGCAGGCGCTGCAACAGCCGCCGGGCTTGGCAGAAATAGGCCGGATCGTCGCGCGGCGGGCGCTGGTACATGGCCGCGCCGTCGAGATAGCTGCGGTCGAGCTTGCGGCCGTCCCAACCGAGCAGCTGCGGGGTCGCTTCCAGGCCGTCGACGCGTTGCAGCGCGCGCGCCTCGCGCCGCGCCAGCCACCACGCCGGCAGCCGCAGCCATAACGGCACGTGGCCCAGGTCGCGGCGCACGAACAGGCCGCGGCCGTCGCGCATCAGGGCGATGCGGCCGAAACTATCGGCCTTCAGCGCGGTCACTTCGATCACTTCCGACATGCGCGCAGTGTACTTCGGGCCGGCGCGGCCCGGCCCGCGGCGGCCTCGGGGCGCGCACGGGCGGGCCGAACCGGGGCGACCGGCCGCGGTTACAGGCCGTCACCCGCAGTCACGCCCAGTGCCTTCGGTCACGCCGCCGCTTCATCCTCGCCACAGCCCGCCCTGCCTATAATCGACCGATGGATTCCGCCTGGCTCGAAAGCGCGACCGCATGGATCGCGGCCCACCCCATCGCCGCGGGCGTCGTGATCTTCCTGATCGCGTTCTGCGACGCTCTCATCATTCTCGGCATCGCCGTCCCCGCCCTGCCGCTGCTGTTCGCGGTCGGCACGCTGGTCGGCCTGGGCCACATCAACGGCCCGTACGCGTTGGCGTGCTCGACCCTCGGCGCGTTCGCCGGCGACGGCCTGAGTTATTGGATCGGCTATCGCTGGGGCCCGCAGTTGCGCCAGCGCTGGCCGTTCTCGCGCTATCCGCAATGGATCGACCGCGGCGAGAACCTGTTCCACCGCCACGGCAGCAAGAGCATCGTGATCGCGCGCTTCGTCGGCGCGGTGCGCCCGTTCGTGCCGGCCATCGCCGGCATGCTGCGCATGCCGATGCGCCGTTACGCGATGCCCAGCCTGTTCGCCTGCGCGGCGTGGTCGGCGCTGTTCCTCGCGCCGGGCTGGGTGCTGGGCGCGTCCTACGACGCGGTGGCCGCGGTCGCCGACCGTTTGGCCGTGGTCCTCGGCGCGTTGCTGGTCGCGCTCGCCCTGGTGTGGGCGATCGTGCTCTACACCTGGCGCTGGTTCGCCAATCACGCCGATCAATTGCTCGCGCGCGCGCTGCGCTGGACCCGCGCGCATCCGCGCCTGGGCCGCTACGCCGGCGCGCTGATCGATCCCAACCGCCCCGAATCGGCGTCGCTGGTGATGCTGGCGGTCTGCCTGCTGGCGATCAGCTGGATCTGGTTCACCCTGCTGGCGACGCTGCTGGCCAGCGGCGGGCCGCTGCAGATCGACCACACCGTGCACGAGTTCATGTGGACGCTGCGCAACCCGCTGGCCGACCGGCTGATGGCGGCGCTGGCGTGCCTGGGCGATCCGATGGTGCTGGCGCCGGCGTCGATCGCGGTGCTGGCTTATCTCGCATGGCGCCGGCGCTGGATGGCGGCGGCGCATTGGGTCGGCGCGATCGTGTTCGGTCTGGCGCTGACCTCGCTGCTGGAATGGGCCATCGACATGCCGCGCCCGCCGACCGCGCCGGCCGGTTTCGGTTTCCCCTCGGTGGCGGTGACCATGACCACCATCGTGTTCGGCTTCTTCGCCGTGCTGATCGCGCGCGAACTGCCGGGGCGGCAGCGGGTGTGGCCGTACTTGCTGGCCGGCGTCATCACCACCCTGGTCGGGTTCGCGCGTCTGTATCTGGGCGCGCATTGGCCCAGCGATCTGATCGGCGGCACCTTGTTCGGCATTTTCTGGCTGCTGGCGCTGGGCATCGCCTACCGCCGCCACGTCGCGCGTTCGTTCTGGATGCGGCCGCTGGCGTGGTTGTTCTACACGGTGTTCGCGGCCGCCGCGCTGTGGCATGCGCCGCGCGCGGCCGATCCGCTGCTGGCCAAGTTCGCCTCGGCCAAACCGACCGCAGTGCTGGATGCGGAGCGGTGGTGGCTCAGCGACTGGAGCATGCTGCCGGCGCAACGCAACGAAAGCGACGTGCGCCGGCGCTGGCCGCTGGACCTGCAAGTCGCCGGCCCTTTGCCGCCGCTGCGCGCGACGCTGGAAGCGGCCGGCTGGCGCGTGCAGGAACAGGCCTCCTGGCTCAACACCATCGCCCTGCTCGACGACGACACCCCGCCGCGCGAACAAGTGGTGCTGCCGGCGACGCTGGACGCGCAAGCCGAATCGCTGCTGATGCTGCGCGACGGCCCGACCCCGGACGTGCAGTACGCGCTGCGGCTGTGGCCGGCGCCGGCGGTGCTGTCCGACGGCACGCCGTTGTGGATCGGCACCACCCAGACGCTCAAGCTCAACAAACCCTTCGACGCCGCGGTGCTGTGGCTGCCGCAACCCGACGACGGCGCCGCGCACGCGCAGGTGCGGCGCGCGCTGGCCGGTTTCGTTACCGTGCAGCAAGCGCATCCGAAGAACGGGGTCGAGGTGTTGCGCTTGCGTTCGCAGTATCGCGGGCCGGAAACGGCGCCTTGAGCGTTTCGATGAAGGCAGGTCGCGCCTTGCGCGCACGGGCCGAAGCAGGCTGCGGCTCGGCGCCGCGGTAACGACGAGCCGGCTTTTGACGAAGGCGAGCGCGCGGATATGCGCGCGCCGCGGTCAGGGCAACAGCGTAATCAGCCGGTCCAGGCGTTCGTGCGGATCGTCCAGTTGCAGCAGCATCTGCCGCTGCTGCAGCGACAGCGGCAACAGTTCGGCCAAGCGCCAACCGACCCAGGCCGCGTCGTCCAGGCGCGAATGCGGCGCCAGCGAATGTTCGCCGCCTGCTTGCTCCAGCAAGCGTTCGAGCAAGGTCACCAGCAGCGAGTGCTGCGGCTGCACCACCTCCTCGCCGTCGGGCTCGCACCAGCGCACTTGCGCCACTTGCAGACCGTTGTCGCGCACCCGCGCGCGTTCGGCGCGGAAGCGGCGCGCGCCGCGCACGCGCAAGGTCAGCAGGCCGTCTTCGCCGGTGCCGAAATCCTCGATCAGCGCTTCGGTGCCGTAGGCCGCGGCGCTGGCGGGTTCGCCGACTTCCTCGCCTTGCATGATCAGGCACACGCCGAAGCCGCGACCTTGGCGGCCGCATTCGCGGACAAGGTCGAGATAGCGGCGCTCGAAGACGCGCAGGCCCAGGCTCGCGCCGGGGAGCAGCACGGTGTGCAGGGGGAACAGTCCCAGCGAGTCGGCGGGGGTGTCGGGGGGCATGGGGGGAGTGTAACCGTGGAGGAAGCGGTGGTTGCTAGTGGGGGTGGGACGGTGTGGGTATTTCGGTGGGGTGGGCGATTGCGGCTTGGCGGTCGCTGCTGCTGCCGTTGTTGCCGTTGCTGTTGCCGTTGTCGTTGTCGTTGCTGTTTCCGCTTCGGCTCTTGATCGGACGCAACCTCGCCCGAGGCCCACGTCCCAAAGCCCCGGAGGGCGCGCGCATGGATGCGCGCGTGCGCCGTAGGGGCATGGATGCCCCTTACGGCGCAGCCCCGCGCCCGGTGCTGGACCTAGTGGCTCTTGATTCGAAAACAAGGAAAGCGCCTTTCTTTGGTTACTTTCTTTGGCAAGACAAAGAAAGTAACTCGGCCGCTTGCGGACGAAAGCTCTCAGCGTTTGATCTTCGCTTGTCGTCGCGCGCTCTTGCGAGAGGAAGCGGAAGCAACATCAAAATGGATTCCGGCTTTCGCCGGAATGACGGTGGGTAGGGTGTCCGCCACCTGCGAGAAGCGCAGCTCACACTCCGTCATTCCGGCGAAAGCCGGAATCCATTTTGACTTTGCTGTGGGCTCGCTCTCAGCGGCACCAACGAGTGAGGACAAGCCACAATCAAGTGCGTTCCGTCCGCAAGCGGCCGGGTCACTTTCTTTGTCTTGCCAAAGAAAGTAACCAAAGAAAGGCGCTTTCCTTGTTTTCGAATCAAAAGCCACTAGGGCTCGACGTGGCGCGGGGCCGCGCCATAAGGGTCATCCTGACCCATGGCGCGCGTGCGCATCCATGCGCACGCCCTCCGGGGCTGCGGGGCGTGGGCTTTGGTCGGAGATCCGTCAAGGCGAAAGGCAACGGCAACAGCAACGGCAACGGCAACGGCAAAATGGATTCCGGCTTTCGCCGGAATGACGATCTGAGGGTTGCGTACTTCGGGAAAGAGCGGCAGGGCTGCGTCGCTGCGGTTGGTCGCAGCTTGCGCAGCTCCTACAGTCGGATACGAACCCGCCGAAGCCCCTGTAGGAGCTGCGCAAGCTGCGACCGCGACAACCGAACTGCGACGAACGCTCGCTCGCGCCAGAACGCAGGCGTTCGCTGCGCTTGGAAGAAACGAAACAGCCGAAATCGACGGGAGCGATCGCCGCTCCCGTCCCGAGCGGCTCAGCGCCCCTGCAACGCCGCGAAGAACCGCCGCGGAGCGCCGTCGAAGCCGCCGTTGGACATGAACACGACGTGGTCGCCGGCGCGCGCGCGTTCGCGCAAGGCGGCGATCAAGGCGTCGGCATCGGGCACGGTCACGCCTTCGCCGCGCAAACCGGCGACGACCTTGCCGGCGTCCCAGGCCAGTTCGGGACGGTGCAGGAACACCACGGTGTCGGCTTCGCGCAGCGACGGCGCCAGCGCGTCGGCGTGCGCGCCCAGGCGCATGGAGTTGCTGCGCGGTTCCATCGCCACCACGATCCGCGCCGCGCCGACGCGCGCGCGCAGGCCGGCCAAGGTGGTTTCGATCGCGGTGGGGTGATGGGCGAAATCGTCGTAGACGGTGATGCCGCCGGCTTCGCCGATCACTTCCAGGCGGCGCTTGACGCTGCGGAACTGCGCCAGCGCCGGCAGCACCGAGGCCACGTCCACGCCGACCGCGTTCGCGGCCGCCAGCGCGGCCAGCGCGTTCATCACGTTGTGGCGGCCGAGCAGCGGCCAATGCACTTCGCCGATTTCGGCGCCGTCGCGGATCACCGCGAACGCGCTGCCGTCGGCGGCGATCAGGCGCGCGCTCCATTCGTAATCGCCGCCGTCCAGGCCGAAGCGCTCGACCGGCGTCCAGCAGCCCATCGCCAGCACTTCGCCCAGGCGCGCGTCCTCGCCGTTGACGATCAGGCGGCCGCGACGCGGCACGGTGCGGACCAGATGGTGGAACTGGCGCTGGATCGCGGCCACGTCGGGGAAGATGTCGGCGTGGTCGTATTCGAGGTTGTTGAGGATCGCCACCAGCGGACGGTAGTGGACGAACTTGCTGCGCTTGTCGAAGAACGCGGTGTCGTATTCGTCGGCCTCGACCACGAACTCGCGGCCCGCGCCGATGCGCGCGGAGGCGCCGAAGTCCTCGGCCACGCCGCCGATCAGAAAGCCCGGCGCGCGCCCGGCGGCTTCCAGCAGCCAGGTCAGGATCGTGGTGGTGGTGGTCTTGCCGTGGGTGCCGGCCACCGCCAGGGTGTCGCGGCCCGGCAGCACGCGCTCGCTCAGCCACTGCGCGCCGGAGGTGTAGCGCCGGCCGTCGTCGAGCACCTGTTCGACCGCGGCGTTGCCGCGCGAGAGCGCGTTGCCGACCACGATCTCGTCGCAGTCGGCGGAGATGTTGTCGGGCCGGTAGCCCTGGCGCAGGGCGATGCCGAGGCGTTCGAGCTGGGTCGACATCGGCGGGTATACCGCCTGATCGCTGCCTTCCACGTCGTGGCCGAGTTCGCGCGCGAGCGCGGCGACGCCGCCCATGAAGGTGCCGGCGATGCCGAGGATATGGAGTTTCATTCGTGGGCGGCTAAGAAATCGCGAAACGTAACCGACGTTAGTCAGTTCATGTGGGTTTTCAACAAGGCGACGATCTTGGGATCGTCGTTGGCGATATCGAAGCGTCCCGCGTCGATGGCGGCCAACGTGCTCTTGCACATGCTCCGCCGCCCCTGCTCCTGCGGCAGAGCCTTGATCATGTTCGCCATCATCGGGCTGGTTTGTTCGATCACGGAGGTCCGGTACTGATCGAGTTCGGCGAGGTTCTTCGCCGCCTCGGCGCCGGCGCCGACTTCCTTCTTGATCGAGGCATACACGCGCTCGGCGGCGGCGACATAACCGCCGTTGCGCTCCTCCCAGCGGACTAAGGACTGGCGCGACGCGTCGGCGAGATCGTTCGCCATGCCGGCACAGTACGCCGTGGTCTCGGCGACCAGACGGCGCTTGGCGACGGGAGCCAACGCGGCGGCCCCGGCCACCTCGCCGGGGTTATCGTAGGTGAAGGGCTGCACCGCCCCGGCGGTCGGTACCGCAGCGGCGAAGATCAGCCCCAGCGCGCAAAGCGCGCTCCGCACAATCGAATTCATCCGCGAGCGGCCGCCCCGTCAACCCACCGTCGGCGCCGGCTCCAGCGCCTCGACGATGCGGGTGAACACCTCATCCAGCGAGCCGACGCCGTCGACCACGGTCAGGCGGCCGTGCTGGCGGTAGTACTCGATCACCGGCGCGGTCACGTCGTCGTAGACCTTCAGGCGGGTGCGCACGGCCTCGGGGCTGTCGTCCTTGCGGCCTTGTTCAGCGGCGCGGCCGGCGATGCGCTGGACCAGCAGGTCGGTCGACACGTCGAGCTGCACGGCGAAGTCCATCGGCTGGCCGATGCGCTTGAGCAGCGCGTCGAGCGCGTCGGCCTGGGCGAGGTTGCGCGGGTAGCCGTCGAGAATGAAGCCGCCGTGGGTGTCCGGACGCGAGAAGCGGTCCTCGAGCATGCCCAGCAGGATCTCGTCGCTGACCAGATTGCCGGCGTCCATCACCGCCTTGGCTTCCAGGCCCAGCTTGGACCCGGCGGCGACTTCGGCGCGCAACAGATCGCCGGTGGAAATATGCGGCACCTGCAGGTGGTCCTTGAGCCGTGCGGCTTGCGTGCCCTTGCCCGAACCGGGCGCGCCCAGAAGTACCAATCGCATCAACATCGCTCCTAAAACAAATGAAACCGTGGCGCCCGCCGCGCGCTGCGGCGGGCTTGGCCCCGCGGCCGCTGTCGGGCCGTTGCGGGGCTGGCCTGGACCGGGGGCGGCGCTACACTCGAAGCGGCCTGCCACCCGCCGGGCGGAATATTGCGGCCAGCTTACCGCAAACCGGCGCCAATCCTGGAATCCCCATGCCGACTGCCAAAACCGCCAGAAAATCCCCTGGCAAGATCGCCGGAAACCTGCTTTACGCGCAATCCGGCGGTGTGACCGCCGTCATCAACGCCACCGCCGCCGGGGTCATCGAGGCGGCCCGGGCGCGCAAGGTGCGGGTGCTGGCCGCCCGCAACGGCATCCTCGGCGCCCTGCGCGAGGAGCTGATCGACACCTCCAAGGAATCGGCCGCGGCGATCCGCGCCCTCGGCCACACCCCGGGCGGCGCGTTCGGTTCGTGCCGGCTCAAGCTCAAGGCGCTGGACGCCGACCGCGCCCGCTACGAGCGCCTGCTGGCGGTGTTCCAGGCCCACGACGTGCGCTGGTTCCTCTACAACGGCG
Source organism: Lysobacter sp. K5869 (assembly GCF_018847975.1). Classification (NCBI taxonomy): domain Bacteria; kingdom Pseudomonadati; phylum Pseudomonadota; class Gammaproteobacteria; order Lysobacterales; family Lysobacteraceae; genus Lysobacter; species Lysobacter sp. K5869. The sequence goes on from NZ_CP072597.1 coordinate 5,941,731, forward strand.
GCAACGATTCGGCCGACACGGCGCTCAAGGTCTCGCAGCTGGCGGCCGAGTACGGCTACCCGCTGACCTGCGTCGGCGTGCCCAAGACCGTCGACAACGATCTGGCCGTGACCGACTGCTGCCCGGGCTTCGGCTCGGCCGCCAAGTACACCGCGGTGTCGGTGCGCGAGGCCGCGCTGGACGTGGCGGCGATGGCCGAGACCTCGACCAAGGTCTTCGTCTACGAGGCCATGGGCCGCCACGCCGGCTGGCTCGCCGCCGCGGCCGGCCTCGCCGGCGACGGCGCCGACGCGGCCCCGCACCTGATCCTGTTCCCCGAGCGCCCGTTCGAGGAAGCCGACTTCTTCGCCAAGGTGAAGGCCACGGTCGAACGCGTGGGCTATTGCGTGGTGGTCGCCAGCGAAGGCATCCAGACCCCGGACGGCCGCTTCGTCGCCGACGCCGGCGGCGGCAAGGATTCCTTCGGCCACACCCAGCTCGGCGGCGTCGCTTCGCATCTGGCCGGGCGGGTCAAGGACGCGCTCGGCTACAAGGTGCATTGGGCGCTGCCGGATTACCTGCAGCGTTCGGCGCGGCATCTGGCCTCCAAGACCGACGTCGAGCAAGCGCGCGCGGCCGGCAAGGCGGCGGTGGAGTACGCGCTCAAGGGCATGAACTCGGTGATGCCGGTGATCGTGCGCAGTTCCGACGCGCCGTACCGCTGGAAGATCGAGCCGGCGCCGTTGGACAAGATCGCCAACCGCGAGAAGAAGATGCCGGCGAACTTCATCCGCAAGGACGGTTACGGCATCACCGCCCAGGCGCGGAAGTATCTGGAGCCGCTGATCCGCGGCGAAGCGCCGCCGCCGTACGGGCGCGACGGCCTGCCGCAGTACGTGACGCTGAAGAACGCGGCGGTGAAGGCCAAGCTGCCGCCGTACGAGGGCTGAGGAGAACGCCGTGTCCGCCGGCGCGCCGTGGCTGCCGCAATTGCGGCCCTGGATCGAAACGGTCTGGGTCTGCGCGCGGCCGGACGCGGCGCCCGGGCACGCGCGCGAGCATTCGTTGCCGAGCGGCGCGATGCATCTGGCGGTGCGCTTGGACGGGCCGCCGCTGCGTTTGTACGCCGACGCGGACGACGCGGTCGGTCGCGCGCTCGGCCCGGCGGTGGTGGCCGGCGCGCGCGCCGGCTACAGCATCAAGGACACCTCGCAACCGGCCGCTTCGGTCGGCGCGGTGTTGCGGCCGGGCGCGGCCTTGGCGCTGTTCGGGGTGTCGGCGGCCGAGTTGGAAGCGCGCCATGTCGGCCTGGACGAGTTGTGCGGCGCGGGCGCGGCGGACGCGTTGTACGAGCGATTGGCGGCGGTGGCCGATCCGTCGCTGCGGCGGCGGGCGTTCGAGGATTTTCTGAGCGCGCGGCTGCGGCCGGTGCGCGGTTTGGATCCGCAGATCGTGCGCGCCGTGCGCCAACTCGACGGCGTGGCCGCGCCGTTGCGCGCGGACGACGAGCGCCGCGTGGCCGCGTGGGTCGAAGCCAACGGACGCAGCCACCGCCGTTTCATCGCCGGCTTCCGCGACGCCGCGGGGCTGAGCCCGAAACGCTACGCGCGGGTGCTGCGGTTTAAGCGCTTGCTGCAGGCGCTGAGCGCGACGCCGCGGCCGGATTGGGCGCAGTTGGCATTGGACGCCGGGTATTTCGATCAGTCTCATCTGATCCGCGAGTTCCGCGAATTCGCCGGGGTGTCGCCGCGGGCGTATCTGGCGGCGCGGGCGGCGTCGCCGCATCACCTGCCGGTGGTTGCGCCGCGGCGGTAACGCTGCGGCGCTCGCATCGGGGCGAGTGTAGGAGCGGCGTGAGCCGCGATCGCGACACCTGGCTTGCGACGCAACCTGCTGCAACGCGGTCGCGGCTTGCGCCGCTCCTACAGGGGCTTTCGGCTGTATTGGTGTGGCCGTCTTTACGGCGCGACCTGTCGCAGCGCGGTCGCGGCTTACGCCGCTCCTACCAGGGGCGATCCGGCGGGGCGGGCGGGCGCGAGGGTAAATTTTGTCCAATACCGGGCGGCGCATGCGGGCGCACGCTGCGTCCACCTCAATCCAGGAGTCCGCCATGGCCGTGCACGAATTGTTTTCCTATCTCTGCGTCGGCGACGCCCAGGCCGCGGTCGCGTTCTATTGCAAGGTGTTCGACGCCACCGAGAAATTCCGCCTGGTCGAGCCGGGCGGGCGCATCGGCCATGTCGAGCTGGATCTGGGCGGCACCACGCTGATGCTGTGCGAGGAATTCCCCGAGGTCGACATCCATCGCCCGGTCGCCGGCGCCGGCCACAGCCACACCTTGCATCTGCACGTGGACGACGCCGACGACGTGGTCGGCCGCGCGGTCGCCGCCGGCGCGCGGCTGGCGATGGCGCCGCGCGATCATTTCTACGGCGAGCGTTCGGGCACGGTGATCGATCCGTTCGGCCATCGCTGGAACATCGGCCACAGCATCGAAGCGATGGACCCGGCGGAGATGCAGCGCCGCTACGAACGCGATCCCGATTGCGGCGGCACCGAACCCGCCGCCGGTTGATCGTGCCCTACCCGCTGGCGGCGCGGCGCCGCCGGTCGGCTCGCGGCGTCGCGGCGATGCCTTAACGGCGCCGCCGCGATGCCATCGAAACCCCTTCGCGGCCGCGCCACGGCAGCGGCGCCCGCGCGCCCCGCCGACCTCCCGCCCGGCCCCGGGCCGCGCCCATCTGTGCGCCACGTCGCCAATGCCCGGTCCGGCCCGCCGCGGCCAACCGAAAAACGTTGAACCGCCCACCCGATTGCGGCAATCTGCCGCCGCAAGCGTTCGTGCGGGATCAGGGCGCAGGGACGCAACGCTTCAGTCATTACAGGGAGTCCTTCATGAAAGGCAGGTTTCTGGTTCCGTTGTTGCTGTTGATCCCCTCCGTCTCGGCCGTCGCCGGCCAGTGCGAAGACAATTTCGTCAAGCGCGGCAATGCGCTCACCGGCACCGAGTACTTCACCTCGAACACGGTGAAGGGGCTTTCGATCGCCAGCGCGATCGGCCAGGTCCGCAATGCCGGCATCGCCCGCAACATGGCCGTGCTCAGCGAGGACACCGTCGGCGGCAGCCTGGTGCTGGAAGAGCCGTCCACCGCGATGAGCCGCCCGCTGCCGCTGCAGATCACCGCCGACAGCGCCGGCACCGTGACCGCCACGCTGAAGCTGCGCCGCGGCGCGTTCGGCCATCCCGACACGATCAAGAAGGGCATTTGCGACATGATCGGCGCGCTGCAGCCGGGCAAGACCGCGCCGCCGCGCTCGGCCGCGCCGAAGGCTCTGCCGATCGTGATCGGCGCGCCGCAGCTGGCCAAGGAAATCGAAACCCAGGCCAAGGAAAACGCCGCCGTCGTCGCCGACCGCTACAAGGGCCGCGTCTACACGGTGAAGGGCAGCAACGCCGGCGTCAGCGACGGCAAGAACGGCAAGTACTACGTGACCTTCCAGGCCACCACCTCGCTGATCCCGGGTCTGGCCGACAGCGACCGCCGCCTGTTCGAGACCCGCGTGCGCTGCCAGCTGCGTCCGGACCAGAAGGCCTATGCGCTGACCCTGCGGGCCAACGACCGCATCCAGCTCACCGGCACCTTCGACGAGTACAACGACACCGACTTCGTGGTCGAACTCAAGGACTGCGTCGGCGTGCGCTGAGCCGCCGTCTCGCCTGCGCAACACAGCGAAAGGGCCGCGCGAGCGGCCCTTTCGTCGTTTCCGGCATCGGTATTTTCAGCGCGGCGTCGCGCTCAGCCGCCGCAGGCCTTGCCTTCGACCGTCATCGCCGCGGCGAACATCGGCACCGGCGTCAGCTTGGCGGCTTCGGCGCGGGCCTTCTCGTCCTGCAGGTACAGCCGCGCGCGGCCTTGCGCGTCGAGCTCCGGCGGCGCCACCGCGGCCGGCCGGCGCCACACCCGCACCACCGCGCGCTGGCTCGGACAGGCCGCGCTGGGCACCCGGATCAGATCGTTGAACTTCCAGCCCCCGGCTTCCGACGGCTGCGCCTTGGCCGCGTCGACGAAGCGCGCGCGCGGCTGGCAATTGGGGCTGCTGCGCACGACCGCGAATTTGTACGGCTGCGCGGCCTCGCCGGTGAACATGCCTTCCAGGCGCGCGCAGGCCTCGGGAATCTGCCGCAGCGTGTGCACGGCGCCGACCGCCTGCGGCGGCGCCGAAGCCGAACGCTGGATTTCGGGGGTCGGCTCGGCGGCGTGGGCGGCGAACCCGGCCAGCGTCAGCGCGGCGGCGGAAAAGAGCGGCGAAAAGCGCATGGCGCGACTCCGGTTGCGGGGCCGGGGCAGCCTCGCACGCAAAGGCTGAACCGCCACTTCATCCCCGCCCCGGCGAGACGGGACGCGGCGACCTCCGCCGCGTCCCGCGCCGCCTGGCCCGCGCGGCTTACTCGACGACTTCCGGGGTGATGCACTTGCCCTGCACGCAGCAGGCCCAGCAATAGGCCTGGGTGCCGCCGCCGAGCTTGCACTCGTAGATGCACTGCGCCATCTCCGGGGTGATGCTGGCGCCGCCGGCGAACGCGGTCGCGCCCAGGCCCATGCCGAACACCAGCGCGCACACCGCCATCAGCTTCTTGCTCATGTGGACTCCTTCCCTTGTCGGATTGCATCGGCGCCGGGCTGAATCGGGACGGCGTCGCGGCACCGAACGCGCCGCCCCGGAGACGAGCGACCGAGCGGCCGCGCGCGGCAACCTCGAGTGCGTCGGACATCGGCCGTCCGCCCGCGCGCGCATGGCGTCGCCCGGACGTTCCGCTGGCCCATGGCCGCCCCCGCGGCCCGCATCCCCTGCCGCGCGCCGCGGCAGCGGTCGCGCACGCCGATCTAAGGGTGCGCGCGACGCGCTGTCAAACCGGCGCGCGGCGCGCGCGCATCGCACGCGCCGGCGGCGCATCGCGTTGCGGCTGCGCAACATGCGCGCGGACGGCGCGCGACGCGCACGACGCGGCCGCGTCAAGCGCCCGCACGGGGAGGAACCGGGAACAAAACGCAAAGGTTCCGTGACTGCAGTCGCAGCCCCGCCGCCGCCGCCGCGCGCGCGGGCGCGACCGCCGCCGCGCGCCCGGTTTCGCCGGCACAGCCCCTATGCGATAGTCGGATCGCGCCGCGCACGCAACGCGGCCACGCTGCGACGCAACACGTCCAGCGCGCGAAAGCGATCCGCGGAACACCGGTCCACGACCGCTCGCGGCACAAGTCGAATCCGTTGTCCCGTGATCTCCACTTTTCCAACCGGGGAGGGGTTTCATGCTGGAGCAGTACGGTTTGATTCTGGCGCTAGGCTGCGCCGTCATCGCGATTCTTTACGGAATCGTGTCCGCGCGCTGGATCAGCGCACAACCCGCCGGCAACCAACGCATGCAGGAGATCGCCGGCGCGATCCAGGAAGGCGCACGCGCCTATCTCAACCGCCAATACACCACGATCGCCATCGCCGGCGCGGTGCTGTTCGTGGTGATCGGACTGTTCCTGAACTGGCACACCGCGATCGGCTTTCTGATCGGCGCGGTGCTCTCCGGCGCGGCCGGCTACATCGGCATGAACGTGTCGGTGCGCGCCAACGTGCGCACCGCCGAAGCCGCGCGCAAGGGCATGGGCCCGGCGATGGACGTCGCCTTCCGCGGCGGCGCGATCACCGGCATGTTGGTGGTCGGCCTGGGCCTGCTCGGCGTGGCCGGTTATTGGATGGTGCTGGCCAAGCTCGGCGTCACCGGCGAGAAGGCGCTGCACGCGCTGGTCGGCCTCGCGTTCGGCTCCTCGCTGATCTCGATCTTCGCGCGCCTGGGCGGCGGCATCTTCACCAAGGGCGCCGACGTCGGCGCGGACTTGGTCGGCAAGGTCGAAGCGGGCATTCCCGAGGACGACCCGCGCAACCCGGCGGTGATCGCCGACAACGTCGGCGACAACGTCGGCGACTGCGCGGGCATGGCCGCAGACCTGTTCGAAACCTACGCGGTGACGGTGATCGCGACGATGCTGCTCGGCGGGCTGATGGCGAGCACGGTCGGCGCCAACGGCGTGCTGTACCCGCTGGTGCTCGGCGGCGTGTCGATCATCGCCTCGATCATCGGCGCGTTCTTCGTCAAGGTGAAGGCCGGCGGCTCGATCATGGGCGCGCTCTACAAGGGCGTGATCGTGTCGGCGGTGCTGGCGGCGATCGCGTTCTACCCGATCACCACCGCGCTGATGCGCGATTCCAGCTTCGGCGCGATGAACCTGTATTGGTGCGCGCTGATCGGCCTGGCGCTGACCGGCGTGATCGTGTGGATCACCGAGTACTACACCGGCACCCAGTACGCCCCGGTCAAGCACGTCGCCGCCGCGTCCACCACCGGCCACGGCACCAACATCATCGCCGGCCTGGGCGTGTCGATGAAGTCGACCGCGCTGCCGGTGATCGCGGTGTGCGTGGCGATCTGGGGCTCCTACGCGCTGGCCGGTTTGTACGGCATCGCCATCGCCGCGACCTCGATGCTGTCGATGGCCGGCATGATCGTCGCCCTCGACGCCTACGGGCCGATCACCGACAACGCCGGCGGCATCGCCGAAATGGCCGAGTTGCCGTCGGAGATCCGCGACATCACCGACCCGCTGGACGCGGTCGGCAACACCACCAAGGCGGTGACCAAGGGCTACGCCATCGGCTCGGCCGCGCTGGCCGCGCTGGTGCTGTTCGCCGACTACACCCACAACCTGCAGACCGCGCATCCGGGCAAGGTGTTCACCTTCGACCTGTCCGACCACATGGTCATCATCGGCCTGTTGATCGGCGGCCTGATCCCCTACCTGTTCGGCGCGATGGCGATGGAAGCGGTCGGCCGCGCCGCCGGCGCGGTGGTCGAGGAAGTGCGCCGGCAGTTCCGCGACATCGCCGGGATCATGGAAGGCACCGGCAAGCCGCAGTACGACAAAGCGGTGGACATGCTGACCAAGTCGGCGATCAAGGAAATGATCGTGCCCTCGCTGCTGCCGGTCGCAGTGCCGGTGGTGGTCGGCCTGCTGCTCGGGCCGAAGGCGCTGGGCGGTTTGCTGATCGGCACCATCGTCACCGGCATCTTCGTCGCGATCTCGATGACCACCGGCGGCGGCGCCTGGGACAACGCCAAGAAGTACATCGAGGACGGCCACCACGGCGGCAAGGGCTCGGAAGCGCACAAGGCCGCGGTCACCGGCGACACCGTCGGCGATCCGTACAAGGACACCGCCGGCCCGGCGATCAATCCGCTGATCAAGATCATCAACATCGTGGCGCTACTGCTGGTGCCGTTGCTGCCGGTGGGCGACGTGCAGGGGCAGGACGAGGCGGCGGCGCAGGTCGCGGCAGTCGCGCAGGCCGCGGGCGCGGCGTCGATGGCGGGCGATGCCGGCGCGACGACGGCATCGAGCGTGGCGGACGGCGCCGCGGCGGGCGCGGGCGTTGCCGCGGGCGCCGATGCGGGCATGAGCGCGGGCGCCGCGGCCGGCAGCGCCGACGGCGCGGTGGCCGTATCCGACCACGCCAAGCTCTACTTCGATCTGGGCTCGGCGCAGTTGCCGGCGACCGCGGCCGGCGATCTCGCCGGCGTGCTGTCGGCGCTCAACGCCAAGGCCGACGCCAAGGCGCGCATCTCCGGCTTCCACGACGCCTCCGGCAGCGCGGCGACCAACGCCGAACTGGCCAAGCAGCGCGCGCAAGCGGTGCAGCACTGGCTGCAGGAACAGGGCATCGCGGCCGAGCGCATCGCCTTGGACAAGCCGGCGATGACCGAAGGCGGCGGCGACGCGAAGGAGGCGCGGCGGGTCGAGGTCAGCGTCGAGTAACTCGACTTCGCGCAACGAAAACGGCGGCCCTGCGGCCGCCGTTTTCTTTTGCGTGCGCTCGGTCCCGTCGCTTTGGCGCACACTACCCACCCTTTCCAGCAAGGACCGCTCCGATGCGCCTGCCGTTGTTGCCTTTACTGCTGTGCGCCGCACTCGCCGGCTGCTCCCAAGCCCCGACCGCCAACGCCAACGACGGCGTCGACCTGGTCGCCGCGCGCGCCGCCGCGCCCGCCGAGACCGCGCGCGGCACCCAGGAAGGCAGCGCCGTGCCCGCACCGCCGCAAGGCGTGCTGGAACGGGTGCGTTACCGCGCCGAACCCGGCGAACTGGCCGCCTACCTGACCCCGCGCCCCGCGCAGCCGGGCAAGTACCCGGCGATCGTCTGGCTCACCGGCGGCGACAGCAACACCCTCGGCGATGTGTGGAGCCGGCAGCCGCGCGAAAACGATCAGAGCGCCGCGGCGCTGCGTCAGGCCGGCGTGGTGGTGATGTATCCCTCGCTGCGCGGCGGCAACGACAACCCGGGCCTGCGCGAAGGCTTCTACGGTGAAGTGCGCGACGTGCTGGCCGCGGCCGACTATCTGGCCAAGCTCGATTACGTCGACCCGCAGCGCATCTATCTCGGCGGCCACAGCACCGGCGGAACGCTGGCGCTGCTGGTGGCGCAGAGCGACGCGCGCTTCCGCGCGGTGTTCGCGTTCGGCCCGACCGACGACGTGGCGGGCTACGGCGGCCGCTTCGTGCCCGCGGGCCTCAGCGAAGAACAACTGCGCCTGCGTTCGCCGGGTTACTGGCTGGACTCGATCCGCAGCCCGGTGTTCGTCTTCGAAGGCGACCACGACAGCAACAGCGACGCCCTCGAAACCATGCGCCGGGCCAACCGCAACCCGCTCGCGCATTGGTACCTGGTGCCGCGCACGGACCACTTCAGCGTGCTGGCGCCGACCAGCGAGCTGATCGCGCGCAAGATCCTGGCCGATACCGGCGCGCGCAGCGCGATCGCGTTCGAGCCCGCGGAACTGGACGCGCTAGTGCGCTGAGGCCGTTTCGCAGCGGACAGCGTCGAGCCGAAGCCCTTGCCTGCCGAAGTTCGCGAGAGGGACGTCAGTCCCGACGCTACGGCTCAGCTCGCTGCGCCGCTGCGGCAACGAACGTGCCCGTCCCCAGATCGAACCACGGCGTGCACAGCCGCTGCTGGGTTTCGGCCAGCGCGAACGAAGCGCGCCACACCTCGATCTCGCCGTGCCGCTGCGGCCTGTCGAGCTGATCCGCATCGAACCTCGCCACCCCCAGGCACCAGCGCAGCCGCTGCGGCGCCTGTGCATCGGGCAGCGCGAACTCGAACGAGCCGGCGGCCCGCGCGCCCGGCGCGAGCTTGAGCGCGACCGGACTCGGCGGCGATACCGGCGCAGGTCGCGGCAACGGTTGCGCGGTGTGGCTCAGTTCGAGCGCGCCCTCGCCCGCCGCCGTCCACAGCGGCGCGCCGACCGCACCCGCGCGTTGGCGCCCGCTGGCTACGGCGTGACGGTCGCCGCGGTCGAACACGGCGAGCGCTACGTCGCCGGTGTTGCGCACGCGGTAGTTCACTCGCAGCGTGCGCTGGGTCGCGTCGTAGGCGAATTCGGCCTGTAGGGCGGCGCCCTGGCCCTTGATTTCGGTGTCGGCGGCGGACATGGCCTGCAGCGGGTTCGCGAGAAATAGGGCCAAGACGCAAACGGCAAGGACGCAGCGGCGGGAAGACGGGTTGGTTTTCATCGGGACGCTCGTCTCGTCGGATGGCTTGCCGGCATCGCACAGGGCTCGAAGCGATTGGAGCGGAGAGCCTCGGGACTGAAGTCCCTCCCACACGAGCGGTGGTCGCTGCCTTAGCTCGTGCCCGCGAGGCTTTCGCCAACTCCGCCCCTTCACCCTAATCAATGCGAAGGCAGCCCGCAGTGAACGCGGGCTGCCTTCGATCCCCAAGCCGGTTGCGCGCCATGCGGATCGCGGGCGTCGCGTTTACAGGCTGTAGCTCGGCCGATCCGGCAAGCCGAGTTCGCCGCGCAGACCGTTTTCGGTCAGATGATCGGGATTGGCCGTGGTCTTGGGCGTGCCCGGATCGCCGTCGAAATCGTAGGCCGGCGCGCTGGTCTCCAGCCCCACCGCCTGACGTTCGGCATTGGGCACCTGCCCGTTGTCCGGGCCGGTGCCGCGGTAGGTGCCCTGCTGGAAGGTGCCGTTGACGCCGTTATAGGCGTGCGACATCTCGTGGTACAGCACCACCGCCGGCGCCGGGAATTCGGCCATGTGGAACGACGGGTTGTAGCTGATCTGCACGTCGCCGCCCTGGCCCGGCTTGCCGTTGACGAGGTCGGCGTCGTTGCTGAAGGTTTGGGCGTAGCCGTTTTGCTCGTTGGCCAGTTCCTTGATCGTGACGGTGTTGCCGCGCGCGGCGGCCTTGTCGAATTCGGCGAGCATGCGCTGGCCGTTCGGCGAGCTGCGCAGGAAATCGATCTCGGCGCCGACGCGCTGCTTGAACGCGTCGGAGCCTTCGATGGTCACGCCCTTGGCCACGCCGATCTCGACGTTGACCACGGTGTTGCGCGCGCCGCCGGCGGCGTTGATCAGATCGATCGCGCTTTGCGCGTACACGGTGTCGGCGCCGGACTGGTTGTCGACCGTGTCCTTGCCGGCGCCGGTGTAGACCGCGTCGTCGCCTTGGCCGCCGCGCAGGGTGTCGTCGTCGAGGCCGCCGGAGAGCATGTCGTGGCCGGCGCCGCCGTCGAGTTCGTCGTTGCCGCGGCCGCCTTCGAGGAAATCGACGCCGTCGCCGCCGAGCAGACGGTCGGCGCCGTCGCCGCCGTAGACGACATCGTCGCCGCCGCCGGCATCGAGCGCGTCGTCGCCGCTGTTGCCGAACACATCGTCGCGGCCTTCGCCGGTGGCGATGCGATCGTTGCCGAGGCCGCCGTCGACGCGGTCGTTGCCGGCGCCGGTCGTCACCGTATCGTCTCCGGCGCCGGCATCGACCACGATATTGACCTTGACGTTGGGCGCGACGGTGACGACGTCGTTGCCGTCGCCGCTGCGCAGGGTCAGTTCCTGATTCTCGGTCAGGCGCAGCGCGTACTGCTCGCCGTTGACGCCGATGTCGAGGGTGCCGTCGTCGCGCTGGGTCACGCGCACGTCGTCGTTCTTGCCGCCGGTGGTCAGCACCACTTGATCGGCGCTGACGTACTGGCGGCCGCCGCCGGCGTCGGCAAGCGTGCGTTCGCGCGCGATCGACACTTCGCCGCCCTGATGCAGCGGATCGATCTGCACCGGCTTGCCGTCGGGCGTGCTGCCCTGGGTGCGCTGCTGCGGGTTGGTCGCGCCGCCGTCGATCTCGACGGTGCCGTCTGCGGCGACCTGCGCGGCCGGCGCGGGCGCGGCCAGCAGCGACATCGGCTCGGGCGTCACCTGCCGGCTCGGGTCGGAGGCGGCCGGGTCGTTCCAATAAGCATCGGCCTGCGGCGGCGGCGCGGAGCGGGTGGCGTCGAGCGATACGGACATGAGCGGACCTGCGCGTCTGGGAAACGAAGGTCCTAGATACGCACAGGTATGGCCGGGTCCAAGCTAGCGCGGACCCCAGCTAGGGTCGGCCCCAGGCCGCGGCGGCGCCGTTCAGCGCACTTCCAATTCGTAGATGCGCGTGGCGGGATCGGCCGGATCCTGCGCGGGCTCGCTCACGTCCAGCCGCACGTAACGCGCCCAGGTCGGCGCGATGGCGTGGGTGCGCACGCTGTCGCGGTTGTCGCGCACGGACACGACCCGCCGCCAGCGCTTGCCGTCCTCGGACAACGACAAAGCGTAAGCGCGGGTGTTCATCGCCGCCGCTTCGCCGCCCGCGCCGGCGTGCTTGACCACGAACTCGCGCACCTGCCGGCGCGCTTGCAGATCGACCTGCAGCCACGCGGGTTTTTCCAGCGTGCAGAACTTGTGTTCGGTCTTGCTGCTCAAGCGTCCGTCCACCGCCTTGATCGCTTCTTCGCCCGGCTTGCAGATCGGCGAACCGGTGACCGGCCGATGCAAGGAGAAGTTTTCCGAGGCCGATGCGCTCAACGCGAACATCATCAATGCCGCCGCTGCCACACGCTTCATACCGCCTCCTGCCGTTGCGCCAACCATTCGCGTTTGCTTTCCACCGCGGTTTTGTAGCGGCCGTCGTGGCTCCAACCCGGCGGCATCAGCAGGTACAGCAGCTTGTTGCGCAGGCCCGGCGCGGCGATCACGTCGCGCAGCAGCGCGCTGAACTCGCCGAGATAGGCATCGAGAAAACTGCCGGGTTTCATCGGCCGGGTGATGCCGTATTCGATGCGGATGTCCTCGCGCTGCGGCTGGTAGGTGCCGAACGCGCGGTCCCAGATGTTGAGCAGATTGCAGAAGTTGGTGTCCATATACAGTGGGTTGCGCGCGTGGTGCACGCGATGGTGCGCGGGCGTAAGGATCCAGCGATGCAGCCGCCCCAAGCGTCCGTCCTTGAGCGCGTGTTCGCCCAGATGGATGAACTGCCCCCAGAACCCGTCGATCAGCATGATCAGCAGCAACAGCGGCGGGCTGACGCCGGCGAGGATGCAAATGCTGGTGCGCACGATGTCGGCGTACGGCGCTTCCAGGAACAGGTGCGCGTAGTTCACCGACAGGTTCATCGCGGTCGGGGCGTGGTGGGTCGAATGCAGGCACCACAGCAGCCGCACCTTGTGGGCGAGGTAGTGGTAGACGAAGTGGGCGAACTCCCAGACTACGTAACCGTAGATCAGCCCCCACCCGCTCACTTCGACCTGGAATAGCGCCAGCGGCTGCAACAGCGCGATGCACAGCGCCACCATGCCGAAGCTCAGCACCGCGCCGATCAGGCGGTTGGCGAGCATGGTCAGGAACGGAACCTTGTAGTCCTCGAGCTTGAACCGGCGCCGGGCCACCGTGCGCAGCAGCTCGTAGACCAGCAACGCCGGGATCACCGGGAACAGCAGCGCCTTGGCGCCCTCGCCGCTGAGCAGGCCGCGGTAGCCGTCGCGAGCCAGCAGCTCCAGCAAGGCGCCCAGGCCGAAGAAACCCACCAGCTCGTGCAAGGCCTGCGACCCTAGGTCCATCGGTTTTCCCGGTTTTAGATCGATCCAGGTCGAGTTAGCCAGGGCGCCGCGCGACGCTCAAGTGCTGCATGAAAAATGCGGACGAAGTTCATTAGACGCGGGGTTCGACGCATTTACGCCGCTACCCGGTCAGCGCCCCGCCGGCGGCCGCCGGCCGGCCCGCTGAGACCCAGATCGGCGCCGAAGCCGGCCGCTTCGCGCCCGTTCGACATTTGCGCTCCCGGGCCGGGCCGCTCGGGCCGGCCCCAGGGGCTGGGCGCCGACGTGCTGCATCGCAGCAGCCAGACGCGTAAAATGAGGCCCCTTTCATCCACCCGGCCCGCCCCCGCGGGCCTCAGCAGTCGGAGCACACATGGGTCTGGACCTCGTTCCCACCGGCAAGAACCCGCCGCACGAGATCAACGTCATCATCGAAATCCCGAAGGATGCCGAGCCGGTCAAGTACGAGGTCGACAAGGCCTCCGGCGCGATCTTCGTCGACCGCATCCTCTCGACCCCGATGCGTTATCCGTGCAACTACGGTTACGTCCCGCACACCGTCTGCGGCGACGGCGACCCGGCCGACGTGCTGGTCGTGCTGCCGCTGCCGCTGATCCCGGGCTCGGTGATCCGCTGCCGTCCGGTCGGCGTGCTGCGCATGAGCGACGAAGCCGGCAGCGACGAGAAGCTGCTGGCGGTGCCGGTCGACAAAGTGTTCGCCGGCTACTCGCACATCAACGACATCGCCCAGGTCAGCCCGCATTGGCTGGAGCGCATCGGCCACTTCTTCGAGCACTACAAGGACTTGGAGAAGGGCAAGTGGGTCAAGCTCGACGGTTGGGGCGGAGCCGACGAGGCCAAGCAGATCCTGGTCGAGGCGATCGAGCGTTACGCGGCCGAGGAAGACAAGCCGAAGTTCTGAGTTCGGTTTGCGCCTTCGCGACAAGAAAAAGGCCGCCCTCGGGGCGGCCTTTTTCGTTGCGCGATCGGCGTGCGGCTTCGATTGCTCCCTGTAGGAGCGGCGCGAGCCGCGACCGCGACAACTCAACTGCGATGAACGTGACGACATAGTTGCGTTGTCGCGGTCGCGGCTCGCGCCGCTCCTACAGGGGGATCGCCCGCTCTTTCGCGAACGCAAAAAACTACGGCCCCTTTTCGGGGCCGTAGTCGTCTTGCGATACCGCTAACGCTTCGATCAGAAGCGCTGGGTGTACTTCATGTACACGAAGCGACCGATGTCGAAGCTGCCGTTGTAGCTGAAGCTGCCGTTCGGCTGGCTGAACATGGTCTGGCCGGTGTGGTCGAACACGTTGTTCGCGCCGAGCGCCACGGTGGCGTTCCACGGAGTGTTGTAACGGACCTGCACGTCGTGGAAGGTGTTGCTGCCCACTTCGCGCACCGGCACCGCGCCCTTGTACGAGGAACGGTAGTTCGGGTTGTTGCATTCCGCGCCGCCGTTCAGATCGTACGCGCACTCTTCCTTCAGGCCGCCGTAGTAACGGATGCCCCAGCTCGCGCCGAAGTCGCCCCAGCTCCAGTCGGCGTTGAAGTTCGAACGCACGCGGAAGTTGCTCAGGCCGTCGGCGACCCAACCGGTGCGCTGTTCGACCGGCGTGGTGCTCTCGTTGTCGCGCTTGTATTCCAGGTAGTCGACGTAGGTCGTCTTCCAGTTGAACGAGAAGTTGCCGAAGCGGGTGTCGGCCAGGCGGTAGGAGAGGTTCAGGTCGTAACCCGCGGTCTCCTGGTAGCCGGCGTTGATCAGGTTGCGGGTCACGCCCACGACCTGGCCGTCGGTGTCGCGCACGAAGCGGTTGCACGCCGAGTTGATGCCGAGCACGTAGCAGTTGTTCAGGATCGAGGTGACGGTCTCAGCCGCGATCACGTCTTCGATCTTGATCTTCCACCAGTCCAGACCGATGTCGAAACCGCCGAACCAGCTCGGGCTGTACACGAAACCGATCGAGGTCGACTTCGAGGTTTCCGGGGTCAGCAGCGGGTTGGAACCCGACAGGAACGCGCTATCGGACTGAGCGTTCGGGCCGGTGGCCGGCTTGCCGCCCGAGGCGACCTGGCGGAAGTTCGCCGGGACGTTCGCGGCGCAGCGCGTGGCGACCTGCGGGTTGCGCACGGCCGAACCGAACAGGGTGTCGCACGGGTCGGTGTAGTTGTCGAAGCTCTCGCCGACGCCGCCGTACAGGTCGGCCACGGTCGGGGCGCGGAAGCCCGTCGCGTAGGTGCCGCGGATCAGCAGGTCGTCGAACGGCTTCCACTTCAGGCTGAACTTGCCGTTGGTGGTGTCGCCGAAGGTGTTGTAGTCGGAGTAACGGCCCGCGATGTTGAACGACAGTTCCTTCGCGAAGGTCACATCCGACAGCACCGGCACGGCCAGTTCGACGTAGAACTCGTCGAGCGAGTAGCCGCCCTGGGTTTCGCTACCGGCCAGATCGGTGCTCAGGCCCGACTGCAGCAGGGCGTCGGGCGAGTAGTGCGCCGATTCCTTGCGGTGCTCGTAACCCATCGCCAGGCCGAGGTCGCCGGCCGGCAGGGTCGCCAGCGAGCCGCTGACGTTCAAGCTGTAGACCTGGGTCTTGGTGACCGAGGTGTCGTGGGTCGGCAGGTACAGGAACTTCTGCAGATCCTTGTTGTTCAGCGAACCCGGGCCGGTCACGTCCGGACCCAGCAGCGGGTTCCACGCCAGGCAGCCGTCGATCGGGTTGGCGGCGGTGCCGCAACGCGCCACGCCGTTGGCGTCGATGAACGACGGGCCCAGGGCCTTCTCGGCGTTCGGCAGGAACAGATTGCCGGTGCCGGTCTTGGTGCCCTTGTTCTGGTTGTACAGGTAGCCCGCGTCCCAATCCCAGGTCTTACCGGCGAACTCGAACGAACCTTCCAGGCCGCCGCTGAAGCGGTAGGTGGTCAGCTCGGACTTGGTCTGACGCGGCACTTCCCAGCCACGGCGGTAGAAGTCGGCGTCGATGCCGAGCGGATTGAACGCGCTGCCGGCCTTCAGGGTCAGATCGCCGGGGTAGCGATCGCTGAAGCCGGTCGAACGGAACGGGTAGCCGGCGATCTGCTGGGTGGCTTCGCGATCCGTGTACAGGATGTCGGCCTTGGCGCGCAGATTGTCGGTGATGTCGAACTCGGCGTTGGCGAACACCGAACGACGCTCCAGACCGGTCGAGAGATACATCTGCTCGTTGGCGTTGGCCTGATCGGCCAGACCGTCGGTCGGGTGGAAGTTCGACAGCTTGGAGGTGTCGGTGGTGCCGCGGTTGGCGGTCCACGCGTTGCCGTCGGCGTCGAACAGCGTGCCCCACTGGTTGATCGCGCTCCAGCCGTTGCTGCGCACGCCGCCGTTGGCGCCGCCCAGATCCGGGTACGGATGGGCGCGGCCGTTCGGGTAGCGGGTGAAGTCGCGGTCGCGAGCGAAGACCGGATCTTCCTTGCTGTACTCGGCGCCCAAGGTGATCGAACCGCGCTCACCGGTCTGGCCGATGACGAAGTTGTAGACCTCCTTGTTGCCGTCGCCCTGGCCGTACTGGCCGAGGTAGGCGCTGCCTTCCAGACCGTCGAAACGCTTGCGGGTGATGATGTTCACCACGCCGGCGATGGCGTCGGAGCCGTACAGCGCGGAGGCGCCGTCGGTCAGCACTTCGATGCGCTCGACGATCGAGCTCGGGATCGAAGCCAAGTCGGAATAGCCGCTGGAGCTGATGCCCATGCGCTTGCCGTCGATCAGCACCAGGGTGCGCTGCGGACCGAGGTTGCGCAGGTCGACGTACTGGCCGCCCACGTCTTCGCCCGAAGCGAGCGCGTCGGCGCGCGAGATCGCCGGCGAACCGGTGGCGGTGATGTTCTGGACGATGTCGGCGACGGAGGTGAAACCCTGCTTCTGGATTTCGGCGCGCGACATGGTGACGACGGGCTGCGACGTCTCCAGGTTGGCCTGGCGGATGCGCGAGCCCGTCACCTCGATGCGATCGAGAGTGGTCGGGTTCTTGGAGGCATCGGCTTCCTGGGCGCCGGCGATCGCCGGGACCAGAGCGGACACTAACGCTGCAGCGATGGCGGACGGCAGAACGCCGTACCGCGCCGCGGGGCGCAGACTACGATGGTTCATCTATCTCTCTCCAGTAATCTCGTTATAGGCGTGTTAAAACGCCTTGCAAAAGTACGGCCCAACCTCCCGCACTGCTTTGCGGTTGCCGCCGGGAGACTTTGCGCAGTCGGTCGTAGAGGCCACTGTCATCGCGCGGAAAGCTTCGCGTCGCGCGCATTAAATGTGATGAATTCCAGGTGTTTTTGACCGTTTTCGCGCTGCGCTCGCGACCGCGATGCGAGTGCGCGAACGTTTTGCTTTGCGTTGTCTGCGATCTTGCCGAATCGGCATCGATGCTTTGCATCGTTCCTTTGCACAACGAGCTAAATCGCGGCGAAGCCGCTGATTTACGGTGTTTGCTCCGCATACGCATGGGCGGCGATACGTATCGAAACGTCGCGGCGTTGCGGATTCGTCGGTCGCCGATGCGATGCGTATGGCGCCTATACATACTTATAAAAGGTGTGCGCGGCGCGGTTCGTGGATTGCTCGGCTGCATGCGTTCGCGCGGCGACTGATGCCGCACAACTGAACGACTCGTTCAGTTGTGCGTATTCGCGATGCGTCGTCCATCGAAACCTCGATGCGCGCCGGTAAGAGATGAGAAGCGAGCGATGTCCGCGCATCGATGCGCGAAGCGTTCGACACTTTCGAGACTGAACGATTCGTTCAGTTGCGCGCATTCGTGGCGGATCGTCCGTCGAGGCGTCGGCGCGCATCGCTAAGAGATAAGGAGTGATCGCTGTTCGCTCATCGCTGCGCCAAGCATTCGGCGCTTTCGATACTGAACGATTCGTTCAGTTGCATGCATTCGCGACGGATCGTCCATTGAGGCGTCGACGCGCACCGCTAAGAGATAAGGAGCGATCGCTGTTCGCGCATCGATACGCGAAGCAGCCGACGCTATCGATACTGAACGACTCGTTCATGCGCACATGCATGCGGCGCATGCGTTGCGTACTCGCGGCGCACGAAGGCGAACGACGGGCATGCATGCCATCGCGACCGCCGCGCCACGCGCGACGAAGCGCCAACGCACAGCCGAAGCGATGCGGACCGTCGAAGAGATGGGGAAGAAAAGACGCGTCCGCTCCCGCACGGATCCGGCGCCGCCGCGCGGCGACGCCGGCCGAGTGCCGCCGAGGCTCGGCTGCGCGCGGTGCGCGCAGTCGAAACCTCGGCGTTGCTGCGGGTAGTACGGAGTCCGGCCTGTTGGGGGAGGCGGCTGGCGGTATCGGCCTGGCGGTGGTCCCTGATCGATGCGGCGGATCGGGGCGGGCCGGATACGGCGGGCTCGGAGAGTGCGTTTACTGCTTTACGAATGTCGCTTCGGATCGTGTTGCGCGGCCAGGCATCGGCCGTTTCGGAACTTTCTTCGGTGTTTCGTAACGCTTTCGTCGTCCGATCAGCTCGCCATCGCCAACTTGCGCAACGGCACGACGGCCGGCTTGGCGGCTTCGGCGGCCTTGGCGCTGGCGGCGGCGCTGCGGTAACGCGTGGCCGAGGTGCCGAAGCGGGCGCGGAAGGCGCGGGCGAAGCTGCAGCAGTTGTCGAAACCGCTGGCGGCGGCGACCTCGCCGATCATCATCGAGGTGTTCTTTAACAAGTCCGCGGCGTGTTCCAGGCGCATGCGGGCCGAGGCGGCCTGCGGGCTTTCCTCGTACAGGCTGTGGAAGGTCTTGGAGAAGTACCAGCTCGAGAAGCTGGTCAGCTCGGCCAACTCGCTGATCCGCACCACCCGGTCGCAATTGCCTTCCAGGTACAGACGGGCGCGTTGCAGACGACCGAAGACCTGACGCTTGCGGCTGCGCGAACGGCCCGGGCAACGCTGGATGCGCGCGGTCAGCTCGCGCTGGACGCCGGCCAGGTGCAACAGGATCGGACGCAGGGCGTTGAGATCGAAGCCGGTGTCGGCCTCGCTGTTGCGCGCGCTGGCCTGGCGCCACAGGCGCAGGGCGATACGGGCGTCGTGGCGGTTCATGCGGCCGCGGCCGGCGTAGAGGCTGCTGTCGGCCAGACGGGCCATGGCCTTGATCGCGTCCGGGGTCAGGTTGAGACCGACGCAGACGCCGTAACGGTCGGCCTGCAGCACCGGCTTGGAGTCGCGTTCGAACGCGATCCAGTCGCCGCGCTTGAGGCGGAACTTGCCCTCTTTGGCCTCAACCCACGAACTGCCGCGCAACTGCACCCAGATCGAGAAGTGAGTCCCGGACAGCTGGACGCTGCCCAGTCGCGAGACGCCGACGCAACTTGCCTGAACGGATTGGTCCTGCGCGTCCAGCTGCAGCAGCTGTCCACGATCCGCCCACAATGCTTGCTCCATTGGTCCACCTCATTTGCGGGGAATGAGGTTTTTATTTGCCTGAGCAACGAACCCAGCGCCGGAAATTTGACGGAGAGTTAGGCGAATTCGGAACGAAGTCACATCCGACGAACTTCCGAAAGGACTTTTCCCAATCCAATCAGTCAGTTGAGCCAGCCCGGCACAAAGGTCTTCGGCTCTTCGGGCAGATCCATGTAACCGATATCGGCGCCGTCCCACTTGGCCAGGGCCAAATACACGGTGTCGCCGCGCGGGCTCAGGCTGAATCCGTTGATCGCCGAGCGCCGGCTTTGGTCCAGGCACAGGGCCGAGGGCGGCAGTTCCGGGGTGGCGATCCGGCGCATCAGCGACAGGCAGGTCGGCTGCTGGTCCATGTAGCGCAGCTCGCCGGTGGCGCTGGCCACGTCCCACAGCCGGTAGCGGTCGGCGACCGGCTCGCTGTCGTCGATCTGGCGGATGCTGGCCGGGGTCAGCGACAGATCGGCCTGCCACAAGCCGGCCTGGGTCTGGCGGGCGAACAGCAGGCGGTTGTGGGCCGGGTCGGCCTTGCCCTCGGAGACGTCGTCCACCGCGGCCAGCAATTTCCACGGCGAGGCGCTGCGGTCGAACAGGCTCAGGCGCAGGCGCCCGTCTCCGGCGCTGGCGAGAACCAGCAGCCGGTTCGGATCGGGCAGCTGCATGGCCTGGATCGGCTCGCCCACCGGCACCGGCAGGCGGGTCACCCGGCCGCTGGCCGGCACGATCTCGAACACCGCGTTGCGCCCGTCCTGGTCCGGCCCGACCACGGTCACCCGGGTGCTGTCGGCCGACCACGAGGCGCCGTAGCGCGTACCCGGGGTCACGCCCTGCAGCATGCGCAGCGAATCGGGTTGGTCCAGGTCGGCCCACCACAGATGATTGCTGCCGGAGCGGTCGGAGAAGAACACGATCTGGCGCCCGTCCGGCGCCACCGCCGGCAGCATGTCGCGGGCCGAGGACGGGAACAGCGGATCGACCACGTGCACCGCGCCCTTGGAGGTATCGCCCAGGACCACGCGGAACAGGCCGAAGTACGGCTTGCGCTGGACGAAGGCCGCGGCCGGGCGCGACGCCGCCACCGCCGGGAACTGCGCCGATTCGATGCCCAGGTCGCGGGCCTGCCCGGTTTCCAGCTCCAGGCGGAACAGACGGGTGTCGCCGTCGATCATCCGCCCGAACAGAATGCTGCGGTTGTCCGGCAGCCAGTCCCAGCCGCGCACGTCGGCGCTGAGCTGGCTGAGCCGCTCGGCGGTGCCGCCCTCGGCCGGCAGGCGCCAGAAATCGCCCTGCGGGTTGTTGCGCAGGAACACGATCCAGCGGCCGTCCGGCGAGAACCGCGGCGACAAGTCGAGATTGCCGGCGCCCGGGCGGTACGGCACCGCGCGCCATTCGCCGCTGGCCAGATCGAGCACGCGCATGCCGACCATGCCCTGCGCCGTCTGCATGCTGCCGAAGATCAGGCCGCGGCCGTCGGGCGTCCACTCGAAGGTCGGCGGATTGCGCGGATCGCAGTCGCCGACCTCGCGCTCGGCGCCGCCGTTGGCGGCGATCAGCAGCACCTTGCACGAACGCGCCGGATCGACCCGCAGGAACGCGATCGAGCGGCCGTCCGGCGACCACGCCGGGTAGCTGTCCTCGGCCAGCCCGCTGGGCCGGGTGAGTTGGCGCGGCGGGGTTTGATCGGTGGTCTGGACCAGGATCGCGGTGCCACGCTGGCCCTCGGGAATGGCGACGTAGGCGACCAGGGCCGCGTCCGGCGACAGGGTCGGCTGGACTTCGAAGCCGGGCATCGAAGTGATCAGGCGATACGGGCGCGGCGAGCCGGCGACCCGCGCCGGATCGACCGGCGCCGCGGCCACGCCCGGCGCATGCGCCTGCCGCGCCAGCGACCACCACACCAGCGCGATCACCAGCAGCAGCACGGTCGCGACCGCGCCGACGATCGAGCGCCAGGTACCGCGCGGACGCGGCTGGTTCGGCAGCGGCACCGGCTCGATGCGCTCGGCCGCGCGCGCGCCCGGCGCGGCGGCGAAGGCCTCGGCCGGATCGGCGGAGGCGTCGAAGCGGGAGGCGTCGAAACCGTCGACCGCCGCGGGCGTTTCGGCCTCGCCGGCCGCCGCCGTTTCCGGCACCTGCCAGCGCACCTTGGCCAGCAGGCGATAACCGTTCTTGGCAATGGTCTCGATGTAGCGCGGGTTGCCGCGGTCCTCGTCGAAGGCCTTACGCAGTTGGGTGATCGCCTGGGTGACCACGTCGTCGGTCGGCAGCGTGTCCGGCCAGACTTCGGCCAGCAGCGCATCGCGGCTCACCACGCGGTCGGCGTGATCGACGAGCACGAGCAACACGCCCATCGCTTTGGGCGTGATCCGGCGCGGCCGACGCGCCCCCGGCGCGCGGATCTCGCGCAGGGGGATGTCGACCAGGCAATCGCCTACCCGCAGATGCTCGGCGGGCAAGGGCGGCGTCGATGGCTCGTGGGTTCGCGGCATGAATCCTGCTGATGGTGCGCACTTGCCCGCGGTTGGTCATGTGCCTGAACGCCTAGACACAAAACGGACCAACCGACATATCCGGCATGGCGCGGTGGCGCGATCGGAAAGGCGCGCCGAGTGAGCTTGTTCTAGCCGCCTATTCTAGCCCCCGGGAACCGCGCCACGGCCCGCAGCACAGCGTCGCAGGGCGGTTTTAGGCCCCGGCGGGCCGAAACGTATCGTTCCAAAACGCGCACGGCGCCGTGTATTTATCTGTAACGCATCGCCTGCGAGGCGATTACGCCGTCGCAGCGGCGTCTCAGCTTAACGCGGGAGTCATTTCAATTTCGTTCAGCGCCGCGGGGCGATTCCGCCGCGCCCGGGCTTCAAGTGCGCGGCTGGCGGAGCATGGTCAAGCCGATCAAGCGCGACACCACCGCGGCGAGATAGCCCACCCCGGCGAGCTGCTCGAACATCGTCAGCACCCGCGCCGCGGGCGACATCGGCAGGATGTCGCCCAGGCCCACGGCCGACAGGTTGGTGAAACTCAGGAACAGCAATTCCAGCCACGTGCGCGGCTCGCCCGGCCGTTCGGCACCGACGAAGCTGCCCGGATACCAGGCCTGACAGACCAAGAACGCGTAAGCGAAGCCCCAGGCCAGCAGGGTGAACGTCGCGCCGGCCGCGAACAGTTCGTCGGCGGTCACTTTGTGGTCGCTCATCATGTAAGCGATCAACGCGCCGGCCGCGTAGAAATACAGCGCCGCTTCCAACGCCGAGGACAGCACCAACAAACCGGGGCTGGCGACGACCACCGACAGCACCGACAGCGCGAACGCCGGTATCGCGATGATCCAGGCGATCCACTTGATCGCCGGACTGCGGTTGACCACCCACACCGCCAACGCCAGCACCAACACGCCGAACGCGCCGAACACCACGCGCCCGCCGCCGCCGGGCTCGAACAAGGGATAGGCCAGCAGGCTCAGCAACTGCGCCGCCAGCAAGAACGCCGAGGGGTGGCGGCGGGCGATGGCGCGGGCTTTCAGGGAGGCGTAGCTGGTCATGGCGAAGGAGGCCGGCGCTGAAGGTGGAAAAAAGAAAGCCGGGCATCAGCATGCCCGGCTTTCTTCGACTTCTCACCCGTCTTCGTCGCGGCCTTACGAACTGGCCGCCACCCCAGGTAGGAGCGGCGTGAGCCGCGACCGCTCGCTTCGCGCTTGCGCCGTCGGCCGGAGGTCGCGGTCGCGGCTCGCGCCGCTCCTACAATCGCCTCCGGCCGGTGTCGGCCTTAAGCGCGGCGATACACCTCGGCGCCCTGCGCGCGGAACTCGGCCGACTTCTCCGCCATGCCCTCGTCCAGCGCGGCCTGCTCGTCCACGCCGTGTTCCTTGGCGTAGTCGCGCACGTCCTGGGTGATCTTCATCGAGCAGAAGTGCGGGCCGCACATCGAGCAGAAGTGGGCGACCTTGTGCGCGTCCTTGGGCAAGGTTTCGTCGTGGTACTCGCGCGCGCGCTCCGGGTCGAGGCCGAGGTTGAACTGGTCTTCCCAGCGGAACTCGAAGCGCGCCTTGCTCATCGCGTTGTCGCGCGCCTGCGCGCCGGGGAAGCCCTTGGCGAGGTCGGCGGCGTGGGCGGCGATCTTGTACGCCATCAGGCCTTCACGCACGTCGTGCTTGTTCGGCAGGCCCAGGTGTTCCTTCGGCGTCACGTAGCAGAGCATCGCGGTGCCGTACCAGCCGATCATCGCCGCGCCGATCGCGCTGGTGATGTGGTCGTAACCCGGCGCGATGTCGGTGGTCAGCGGGCCGAGGGTGTAGAACGGCGCTTCGCCGCAGACCTCGAGCTGCTTGTCCATGTTCTCCTTGATGAGCTGCATCGGCACGTGGCCGGGGCCCTCGATCATGGTCTGCACGTCGTGCTTCCACGCGATCTGGGTCAGCTCGCCCAGGGTTTCCAGCTCGCCGAACTGGGCCGCGTCGTTGGCGTCGGCGATCGAGCCCGGACGCAGGCCGTCGCCGAGCGAGAACGCCACGTCGTAAGCCTTCATGATTTCGCAGATTTCCTCGAAGTGGGTGTAGAGGAAATTCTCCTTGTGGTGCGCCAGGCACCACTTGGCCAGGATCGAACCGCCGCGCGAGACGATGCCGGTCACCCGCTTGGCGGTCAGCGGCACGTAGCGCAGCAGCACGCCGGCGTGGATGGTGAAGTAGTCCACGCCCTGCTCGGCCTGTTCGATCAAGGTGTCGCGGAAGATCTCCCAATTGAGCTCTTCGGCGCGGCCGTCGACCTTCTCCAGCGCCTGATAGATCGGCACCGTGCCGATCGGCACCGGCGAATTGCGGATGATCCACTCGCGGGTTTCGTGGATGTGCTTGCCGGTGGACAGATCCATGACCGTGTCCGCGCCCCAGCGGATCGACCACACCAGCTTCTCCACTTCCTCGGCGATGCCCGAGGACACCGCGGAGTTGCCGATGTTGGCGTTGACCTTGGTCAGGAAGTTGCGGCCGATGATCATCGGCTCGCTTTCCGGGTGATTGATGTTGTTCGGGATGATGGCGCGGCCGCGCGCGACTTCGTCGCGCACGAATTCGGGGGTGATGATCTTGCCGATGTCGGCGCCGAAGCTGTGGCCCGGATGCTGGTTGAGCAGGTGCGCTTCGCGGATCGTCTCCAGCCGCTGGTTCTCGCGGATGGCGATGTACTCCATCTCCGGCGTGACGATGCCGCGGCGGGCGTAATGCATCTGGGTGACGTTGGCGCCGGCGAGCGCGCGGCGCGGCAGCGGACGGTTGCCGAAGCGCACGTGGGCGAGCTTGGGGTCGTGCTCGCGCTGGCGGCCGAATTGCGAGGACAGACCGGCGAGCAATTCAGTGTCGCCGCGCTCGGCGATCCAGTTCGCGCGCAGCGGCGCCAGACCGGCGGCGAGGTCGATGGTCGCGTCCGGGTCGGTGTAGGCGCCGGAGGTGTCGTACACCGCCAGCGGCGCGTTGTCCTCGCCGCCGAAGATGGTCGGCGTGCGCGCCAGCGCGATCTCGCGCATCGGCACGTTCAGGTCGGGGCGCGAGCCTTGCACATGGATCTTGCGCGAGCCGGGGATCGGGCGGGTGACGTCGGCCGACAACTTCTCGGCTTGCTGGATCAGCTCGGAGGGAACCGCGTTCATGGGAATTCGTCCGCTTTGGAGGGAGCTTTGGGAAGACAAGCCGGCCGCACACCTGACGGTGCGGCGCTGCGAGCCCGGAGGCTCGCGCAAAGCGGGCGCGCGGACGCGGGATCCGCGTCGCACGAAGCTTCCCTACGGCGGTCTCAACCGCATCAGGTTCGAAGGGACTGTCTCAACCGGACGGCCGTGTCGGCCCGCCGCGGTACCCCCGCTTCAAGTGCGCATTAGACCCGGAAACCCGGCCGGGCGCCAATCCCGGCCGGCGGCGACCGCCGTCGCAGGCCCCGCGCGGCCCGCCTTGCCGGCGTCGCGCGCGGCCGCTAGCGTGCGTGCATGAACCCACGCCGCCCGCTCGTCCTGCTGCCCCTCGCCGCCGCCTTGCTGCTCGGCGGCTGCCTCCTCGGCCACACCGTGCACCCCTCGCCCGCGGCCGAACGCGCGGCGGCGGACGCGCGCGCGAGCCGGTTGTTCGAGCGCCTGCGGCCGCTGTGCGGGCAGGCCTTCGCCGGCCGCATCGTCGCCGACACGCCGCGCAGCGCGGACGATCCGTTCATCGGCAAACGCCTGATCATGCACGTGCGCGGTTGCGAGACCGACACCATCCGCATCCCGTTCCAGGTCGGCGAAGACCGCTCGCGCACCTGGGTGTTCGACCGCCGCGCCGGCGATCTGCGCTTCAAGCACGACCACCGCCACCGCGACGGCAGCGAGGACGAGCTGACCATGTACGGCGGCGACCTCAAGCCCGGCGGCGAAGGCGACCGCTACGAATTCCCGGCCGACCCGCAAAGCCGCTCGATGTTCCGCCGTTTGGGCCGCGAAGTCTCGGTGCCGAACGTGTGGGCGGTGGAGATCGACGGGCGGCGCTTCGTCTACGAACTCGCGCGCCCCGGCCGCTTGTTCCGGATCGAATTCGATCTCACCCAACCGGTGCCCGCGCCCCCGCCGCCGTGGGGCGGTTGAGGACGCGGGCGACGACGCGGTGCCGGCTCAGTTCGGACCCGGGTTGGGGTAGTAGCCGTAGCAGTAGTTCTGCCCGTTCTTGGTCAGATAAAAGCGATTGCAATTGGTGTCGTAGCTGCTGCCGGTCGCGGTGATGCGATAGCCCGACAGGTACGCGCCGTGAGGTGATAGAAGCTGCCGTTCTGCTTCAGCGACCAATGCTGGTGCGGTCCGGTCGAGCTGCCGCCGTTGCACAGCGCCTGCGCCTGGGTGTTGGCCGGATTGGCGATGGCGGTGTTCATCGACACGTTGGCGCCGGTGTTGTACTGGATGTTCATCAGGTGGTAGTAG